>JAIZWL010000004.1 GCA_021498125.1 Candidatus Thorarchaeota archaeon
TCTGTTGGTGCTGATATTGCGGCGTCTGCTTGGTGTTTAACCTCAACAGCAGTTTGATGATGCTGTTCAGGATACTTCTAATTAAAACCTGGAATTTTGCCACGGGTGGAACCATTTGAGCTGATTGCACGACTAGCATAGACAGTTTCGATATTAAATTCTTGATAAAGTTCGCGGACGATTTTAGTCGCCGAATTACTTTCCAGTACAAAACAACCTCGATGATCAAGCTCACGATAAACTTTTGCAAGACGTTCTTGTTCAGACAGCCGAAATCCTTTATCAGTATAAGACGTAAAACTAGCTGTACTATTTAATGGTACATACGAGGATCGAAATAAACAAAATCACCCAATGAAGCAGACTGTACAGC
The DNA here is from genome assembly GCA_021498125.1 of Candidatus Thorarchaeota archaeon. Taxonomy (NCBI): domain Archaea; kingdom Promethearchaeati; phylum Candidatus Thorarchaeota; species Candidatus Thorarchaeota archaeon. The sequence continues at coordinate 374 of JAIZWL010000004.1, forward strand.
ATTTTCAAAATCAGTAGAAAGGATAATCGCATGTTTAAGAGCATTACTAACAGCTCTCAGATTAGGAGCATCAAGTATACGGGGATTTTTATATCGCCCATAGGGGACATTAAATTTCCCCTCAGAATTAACTCGATATAGACCATTGTAACAAGTACGATTTAGATAGATAAATCTTGCCGCCCTCTCAATTGGATCCGATGATTCTTCTGAGCGAATCTTATAGAAGGTGTCGGGATCGTTTTTATAACGTCTACTAGAAAGTTCTGTTACAAGATCTTCGACAAATCACGCACAACAATATATAAATTGATTAATTCTGCGTTAAGATCTGAAAGAATTGCTTTTTTTATCAGGCCCTTAGCAAATAGATGAAAGTATAAAGCGCCACCGCCAAAAAAAGGTTCATAATAGTCATTAAAAGAAGGCGGCAAGTTTTCTATAATCTCAGGAATAAGCTTTCCTTTTCCACCAGCCCATTTAACAATTGGTCGAGGGGTATTAACGGCCATAGTAGATTCAACAAATTGGATAAATTTGATACATAAGATAGTTTCCATGAATGCCTGTCTACAAACATCGTTCATCTGATAAAATGAAATCTATCATGACAAGCGATCAGGCGAAAAGAGAAACATGCATGGAACTCATCTCCTACTGAAGCCCATTACGGATAAAAAAAGCGTGAAACAATCCTCAAGGCATAAATTATAATTTTGCCTGCAGTCGATTAAGAGCAAAATGGCTGATATGCTACGCAATTGACCTCTACAGCCAAGTTATGAATACCACTGACTCATTTCCAACAAAAAAGTAAACGGGCCTAGAAAATGTCAACGATAATAAGTGAATTATCCAATTAAGTAATGAGGTGATACTGTGCAGCAGACTGATCAGAGAGAGGTGAGCGTTGAGCCGATCAAGCCGATGTCCACAATCTATGCCGCTCTGGTGATAGCACTCATTGTGCTCATAGCACTGGGTAACGTGTTCGCCTTGGAGATCAGCGAATACAGGTTCCGTGCGACGGTGCTGGTCTTCATTGGCAGCGTGCTGTTGATGTTACTGGGAGCCGAGATTGCGCGAGTGCTCTACAAGGCGGGGATGACACCGATCGGATTCATAGGATTTCTCACATTCAACCTGCTCTTCGGAGCGATCTTATTTGCGGTGTTCAGCGACATTGTTGGCATGAGTGCGAGGCCCGAGGTACAACCACTTATCGGTGGATACCTTGTGTTCGGCATTGTCTGGTACATCATAATCGTTCTTTTGGAGATCATCGCGTGGTTTAGAAGACGAAAGCAAACATAGAGATGCGACAATAGCCTCTATTGACACGAAGGCTTTAAGTCTGCGTCAACCACCATCCTTCGAGCGAAGAGTCATACAGCAGAGAAGAGGCTCGATTTTGATACGACCGATCGATGGAGCGATAATCAAGGACTTCCAACAAGAGATCATGGATTGGTGGAGAAACAATGCCCGTGATCTTCCGTGGCGGAGAGAGCCAACACCCTATCACGTTCTGGTCTCAGAGATAATGCTTCAACAGACACAGGTCTCGCGTGTCATTCCGAAATACCACCAGTTCCTAAACGAATTCCCCACCATCCCCGAATTAGCAAGAGCAGACACAAGACGCCTTCTACAGGTCTGGAGTGGTCTTGGCTACAATCGGCGAGCACTCTGGCTTCGTGAAGCAGCAGCGGAAATTGTCAAGATCGGCGAGTTTCCCCAGACTCCACAAGAGCTCAGGAAACTAAAGGGAATTGGCCCATATACATCACGCTCGATCTTGATCTTCGCCTTCAATAGAGATCTTGCTGCTGTTGACACAAACATTCGTCGCGTCTTCATTGCCCGAGGATTTGCCGAGGAGGATACCACAGATAAAGACCTGCAGGAGATCGCTGATACGTTACTGCTGCGAGGGCGTTCACGAGATTGGCACAATGCACTAATGGACTATGGTGCGATCATGCTCGATGCGGCCTCGACGGGCATCACACCGAGGACTACCCAATCCAGATTCAAAGGCTCGACCCGGCAGGTCCGAGGCGCAATCATCAAAATTCTCACCCGCACACCACATATGAATCTTGCAGGTCTCCGAGCAGAATTGGAAGGGGAACAGATCAAGACTGAGAAGAGTGGACTGGTTGTAGAACAACTTGTCAGTGAAGGTCTTGTGAGCCGCTCCGAATCGGGAGAATACTACATTCCAGAGACCGAACACAATCGCTGAACGATCACTCTATTTGTCGATCGCTTGCAGTTTCCCGAACAACCCTAATCTTGTAGTACCAAGTAAAGATGGTTACAAGCCCGACAAACACGAGAGAACCGAAGACGGTGAGCCATTCCACAATAGGACCGCCCAAGGTGAAGCTCAGACCCATACTGATGAGATCGATGCCAATACCATAGAGTGCAGCCAACTTTGGAAAGTCAGCAACCAAAAGTAGTGCAATGTTGATCAATAACAGTACGAAAAAGTTGAGCAGAAAGAAGGTGGCTGAAGCAGTCAGATGCGGTTGGCCTGTGTCTTCTGAGAACACGCCGATCATGATGAGTGCAACAGCAGAGAGAAGCCCAAGGCCCTGGCCGAGGATCAGGAGGATCTTGCTCACCTTGTTTGGTCCCCACCACTCTCGAAGTCCGATGAAGAACGGCATGAGTGCAAGACCTGTAAGAATACAACCTGCATTGTAGAAATAGGCACCAAAGGGACTGTAGATGAAATCGCCCAGCCTGCTGAGATAGTGCGTTGTCGGCCAATAGGGGCCCGGATAAAATGCCCATGAGACCATAGTGAAGACACAATAGAGTAGGATTGTAGAGATCCCGCCTAGTACAAGTAGACCGCCTCTACGTCGTATCAGAGCAAGCATGGAAACACCGTTCCAAGATTTGGTGCCCTCGCTATAAAGTCTATTCCGATGAATTAGCAGATCCATACGCGATGAGCAGAAACTGAGAACAAATAGAATCAATAGAAGAAATGTCACATCAGACTCATGGATACGTTGAACAATCACGTAAGAATCATGGTATCGGTTCTGAAAAATCAATAAGCAAGTGACTAGGAAAAATAAGACTAGTAGAGTGTATCCGAATTCAAAACTCTTCGAGATTCATCCTGACTTGATTAATCCATTTATTCACTTTTCACAGCACACACAATCTGCACATATTTAAATATTCAAAGAAAAAGAAGAAAAAGTGTCATGAAAAAGTTCAGTGTTGTGATCGAAAAAGATGAGGATGGTTACTATATAGCCACTGTCCCTTCTTTACAAGGATGCCACACTCAAGCAAAGAGTCTCGATGATTTAATTAGAAGAATAAAAGAGGCGATCGAACTTTACCTTGAGGTTGAAAAGGATATTAATACAAGGGAGTTCATAGGAGTACAAGTGGTTGAAGTTTAGACCAGTTAAAGGGGAGAATCTCGTCAAGATAGACGGATCAGTAATAAAAAATATATTGTATCGCCAATTATGAAAAAAAGCTGGTCTGGATTACTTATAACAGACCAGACCAGATTCGATAGACCTCGGCCCAAAGAAACGAACAGCCAAGAATTCCCAGTACAATAGTAAAGACGTTATGGACATCATAAGATGAACCGACAGTCACGAGGTAGAAGAGGAAGACTCCCGTGAACACGACCGCATAGAAGAGCGTTCGGGGGATCACACGTTCTCGCAAGAACAGGAAGTTGTCAAGGAACCCCAGATCGGCATCAGCATCTATACGATACTCACCATGCACATTCTTCTCCAAGAACCCTCGCTCAACAAGTTTGTCAAGGTGGTACAATGCAACACTTGGACTACTGAGCCCCATGTGCCGGGCAAGCTCACGGGGGCCAATAAATGACTTGAGGCTAATCAATGTGATGAGCACGTTCCACGACGTGGAACCTAGATCCAAGAGGTGTGCTCGATCGGTGGACTTGGTACCGGGATTCAACATTCTCTCCTCATACTTGATTCTGGCGCATTCTATATCTCTTATGTATGTGACGGCCCACCCAAATGAGCAGAGGCAGCACCGCAAGGTATATGCCAATTAAGAGGGTAATGTGCGACCCGACGAGAATGAGGTAGGGAGTGATCATGCTCACTGCTCCAAATGGGGCCACCATCGCATAGATCAACAATGGAGAGATTCGCCATGGTTCGTCTGTACGTAGCGAGTGAATAAGAGCAAAGAGCGGGATCCACAGAGTGACCACTACATACGGCAGATAGAACCAAAGTGGCATGTTGATCCAAAGGATACTGCTTCCTTGACTCCAAGCGAAAATGAATGTTGGTCCCGGGAAGCCCAAGTAGTTCACAGCCAAGGCGGAGCTGGAACTTCCTTGATGCACGATGACATGAAACCATGGTGTCACAATACTGAAGAATAGGAGGATGATGGGTAGTACACGGGGATCCTCCTTTATCCGTTTCAATAGACGAACATCAGAGTTGCGCCACAGAAGGATCAGTGATACCAGAAAAATCGACCCGTACAATGCCGTTATGATCATCGCACCAGTAGAGACCGAAAACCCACCCACTTCCAGAAATGGAAGCTTTACAGTGAGATGCAGATTGGACTTGCCACTGATATATTGCGAGTAGTTGAGTCTGTCTTCAAACTCCATATAGCCAGAGTTCAATAGTCGGCACTCGAAGGAGATAATACCACTGTAGGCGGGAATGTACAATGACACTGTAGACGATGTGACAAGATTGACAAGATCGGAATAGTAATGATATGTGTAATCTCGCCCTATGGAATCGGTTATCAAAATCGATGATTTAGAATCCTTGAAGTAAACATCCAGAAACACAAAGGGCACGTTAGGGGAGATACTTACATCCAAGCGCACAGTTGGGAGCTTGAACTCTACAGCGGTCAGACTATCTTGACGCACCTCAAAGACCAATGGTGTGGTCCAGTTCTTACGTGCAGTCAAGTACCAGCCACCCCACCCACTGTACTGACCGACCGGGAGATAGAATTGCGAATCTGGCTTCTTGAAGAGGACGAGCGAGAAGTTATCTTCACCAAACGGACTAATATTGAGAGCAATATTATACCCAAGCTGCGGGAAAAACGGACTGGATAATAGAGGGACATTCTCTGTCGACTTGGGAGTGACTCTCACAGGGAATAGTTGGGTATCATAGGAGGCCAGCGCCCTTGCTTGCTTGATCACGACCTCGATCGGTTTGTGGGCAAAGATATCAAACCGAAATTGCCCCTCTATAATCCACTGATCAGTTGCACGACGCACCTCGTCCAGAGGAACATCAATAGTGAGCGTCTTGGAAGAACTACCGGTCATATTCACGGCTGCGAAGTACCAAATGGATTTGAACGAGGTACTATTCAACGGCAATTCTAAGATCGAATCACCACTCATCAAGAGAAGATCCATTCGAACTTGTGTAAAGCCATCGATGTTCTCAAAGTCCACAGAAAAAGTAAGACTTGTGATATTCGTGAGAACTATATTGCACTTGCGATAGAAAGTAAATAAATAATTGTCAGCCTTAATGTGAAGACCATCATTCTCAGGAGTAAGAGAATATTCCGTGTACGTAGTGTACGGATAGACCAAGGTCACTACATCCCGAGTCCAGCTCTCGTTACCTCTAAATGGGCTCTCCTGAAATAGGGCGCCATCGAACGGAGCGGATGAAGGAATGGAGGTATTACTGTATCCTACAGTATTAGGGATCGCCGAGGTCTCAGTGAGCGCAAAGGTTGGAACGGTGCTCTCAGGCACGAGCAACACAATTGCAGCTCCCAGTGAGATCGCCAAAATAAAAGCCACAAACACACTGGTGACGACTCGACGGGTGAACTGCGATTTCAGGTTGATTTTTGGTAAAGTCATAACAACATATCACCGAGTTCTGTTGTCCAACATTCTATATTCAATCTAGACTTTCGAACGGCGTTCTAAAGTGTCGAACACCTTCATTCCTATTGCCGACTGGTCAAACATGAAGCATATTGGAATGATTCATCGATCGGAGTATTGACACATACACTATCAGAGTGTCACTGGTACCTCCGTCTCAGGATCAACACCAATGCCACAACTGCAATGAGCACAGCACCGCCAATGAGTAGATTTGTGAGCGGCCACCAGTCCTGAGTCACCTCATGAGAAGGATTCGTGCTGATATGAATCGTCCCCACTCCAAGATGGCCTGCGGCCCGGTACACGACCATATGCTCCGCATCCAAGATGAGATCACAAACGCAATGAGGAGTAATTCCAGAGGGATATTCAGTATGGGGTAAAATTGGTACTTCAATTGAGCCGATAATGCTGATGCTGCTGCTGCCACTACCAGACACAGAATCAAGCACACTATACACACATACATGAGTTGAATTGGCCACAGCAATGATGTTCTTATCGACTGTAAAGGTCTGCACACCAGTAGAGATATTGCCTATCTCGTCAAGTGAGAGAGATGATGCTTGAGACCTATCAATCTTGTAGATTACAAGGCCATGCTCATCTAAGATGAACATTGATCCATTCACTACCTTGACCATGTCTGGTGCAGAATCGAACGATGCTGTGAAAGCAAATACCTTGCTGGTGTTCACATCACAGACGTATCCGCCAGTCTTTCCGAGCATATAGAGCATCGAACCGTCCATGCAAAAGGCAGTGATATTGTCTGTCCCGCTCATGGTAATGGTCTTCACAGATTCCCGACCACCAACATTGCCATCAGACACGTTCCAACGGTATATCGTGACCACACTCGATCCCGGTGCAATCATGTACACAAAACCGTTGTAGCCTTGAGGCCGGAATCCTTGTGTGCTACGATCCGTATGAGACCAAGGTACAGAAATGGTATTCTTATCGATCCTCTCAGGCACAGGAGTCACCGGAGCAGAGTCCCACAACTTTGATCGCGCATGAAAGAGATGATCTCCGACGACCATGAGATCAGAAGCGTCACACAGAACAGAAACACCTGATGTCAGTGGCATTGGATAGGTGAAGTACTGATCACCACCCCAGTGAGCGGCATCAAGCCCATCTGTGAACACCATATCAGAAACGTATCCGCCGGACCATTCTTTGTAGAGAAAATGGGGGGGCACAGCGGTCAAATTCCAGATTGCGATAAAGTTAACACCGATTCCTGCGATCACAGTGCCTTCAGATGCCACTGTAGCATAATTTTGTATCTCCTCGGCCGTGGTCCCATTTAGAAACCCTGAGATCGATATCTGCGTCGGACTTGTCATGTTGATGGCAAAGAACCCATCATTATATTTACTGAGCGAGCTTGGAACTGCTTTGACGAGAAGATAATCGTCAGTCCAGACTACAGGACTGAGCAATGCTGAAGATAAATGGAAAACAGTGCTAACGTTACCACTTGATCCCAGAGCAGAACTAAAATCCAATATTGAAAATACAGGCTCCAGATATCCAGACTGGCGACAGTAGGCAATCATTGTATCGTGCAGCCTGAACCAGTAGGGCTGTTCGAAATAAAGGTCAATGTCCAATATGTGAACAGGTTTACTGGGATTGGTCAAATTCCAGACTGTGAAGTTGCCGTGCTCGTAGGTGACGGCGAGATCCCCGCTCACACTGACCTCGGTAGTGTTGAAGGTGAAGACTGGCTGAATAGTATCATGAAACGTAGTGAAGACCTGTGTCTTCTGGGTCTCGGGGTTGAGAGCAGTGAAGAACCAGCGACCACCCTGAATGTTAGACCAATGAATGTCACTGGAATACTGATCGTTCTGGGTGAGCGTATCGTGATTTAGAGAGTACAACCTCAGATTGCCAGACAGATCAAAAGAGACAATATTACCCGAATCCAGTAGCTCCAGACTGACAATTGGAGAATCTGACTTGATTGAACTCAGCAGATCAAATGTAAAGTTGTGGACTTCAAGCATCTTGCCATTTGCGGCAACAATAGCAGAGTCTTGAATCACAATGTCGGTAAGACTTCCTAATGATGAGTCCAAAGAGAGGCTGCTATCCTGTTGTAGTATCTTAGTTGGAGAAGGAATGCCATATCCTCCTGCAACAAGTGGAACAGATAGTACTGATATTGTCAGAATTGCTAAAATCATAGGTACAAGCGTAGTCATACGAACCACATTAGTTGCCCCCACATGAGCGAACATAGGTCTCTAAACATGTATACTATTGTGTCTTGTGAGCAACGTTTTCTATTATGTACACTATTGTGTTTCGCGCCCCACAACTGAATTTATGAGAAATAATAAACCACATAAAATATTTCAAAATATCAGGTTAACCACCGAACACAAGACACATCACAGTGTTGATTTTTAAGAACAGGGCACATGGCTGAAGTATCAAATGAGCCTACAGTAATCCAGAGCGAGAAGAATGATCAGACTAAGATTCAATAGAGGAACTATCCTGATAGAGGGAAACCATCCCACTCCATACGGCCACTGGGATGATCGCGTCGGTGCATATCGTGCCGAAGCCATCTTCTATGGGGAGATCCTCGATTATCTGACACGTCGCAAATTCCAGTTCCAAGACGAGGTCCCAAATCTTGTCTCGGTGACCATAGACCAGTCCAGCATCAAATTGAAGGATTATCAAGAATCTGCACTCAATGCATGGGAGGATGCAGGCCGCCGAGGAGTGATCGAGTTACCGACAGGCTCTGGAAAGTCATACATCGCACTCAAGGCGATCGAACGCTGTAACGTGCCTACGCTTATTGTAGTGCCCACTCTCGACCTGATGGAACAATGGAAGACAATGATCGGAGACCTACTAAAGGTAAAGGCGGGTACCGTGGGAGGCGGCACGACCGATATTCAAGGGATTACGGTGATCACTTACGACTCTGCATATCTGCGCGCCGAGACCTTGGGAAACAGATTCCTCTTCTTAGTCTTCGATGAAGTCCATCATCTGCCCGCCCCTAGCTACATGCAGATCGCCGAGATGTATATTGCACCAATGAGAATGGGTCTCACGGCCACGTACAGGAGAGATGATGGTAGTCATCTTGAGCTTCCGCGGTTAGTGGGAGGTGTCGTATTCCGCCTGAAGACCGATGCTCTCGTGGGTGAACATCTGGCCCCATTTATCCATGATAGAATCTATGTGGATCTAACAGATGAAGAGCGTCAGGAGTACGATGAGAATTACTCAACATTCAAACATGTTCTCAAGAAGAAGAGAATTCGACTTGGGGGTCTCGATGGCTTTCAGAGGTTCATCATGCGAAGTGGCTGGGATCCGGAGGTTCGTCAGGCGTTACTCGCTCGCAATCGGGCAATTGAGATCGCTCTTAACTCAGAGGCAAAACTCACCGTATTGGGGGAATTGCTACGCACATACACTGATGAGAAGATACTGATCTTTACTCTGCATAACAGCCTCGTCTACAGAATCAGCAGGCGCTTTCTCATTCCAGCAATAACTCATCAATCACCGAAGGAGGAACGCAAAGAGATCCTTGATGCGTTCAGAACGGGAGAGTACAGAACTGTGGTGACAAGCCAAGTACTGGACGAGGGAATCGATGTCCCGGATGCCTCAGTGGCCATCATCATCAGTGGGACTGGCAGCACTCGCGAGTATATCCAGCGCCTCGGAAGGATTCTACGGAAACAGAGCGGAAAGACTGCGAAGATCTTTGAGATAGTCGCACGTGATACTCTTGAGACCTCAATGAGCCAGAAGAGACACAGATAGACCGGAGGAAAGTGGAATGCTACCATCAAATCTTCTTCTCGCAAGACGGCGGAGCGGAAAGATCGAACCAGTCTGGCTCACCCCGACAGATACTACACTCGCAGTTGTATCAGATATCCAACAGATCTTTGTAAATGCAGTCGGTAGGAAAAAGACAGACTTGGATGAGGCACTCCACGAATTTGAGGAGGCATCAGAGTCTGACTATCGACAAGTCAGAGGTATTGCGACAATTCTCGAACGCAGATGTGTCTACGCCTTGGATGCAGCCATTGACCCTCAGCTCGCCCGCCGTACTGTCTTTCACGAGACCGCAAATACAGTGATACCGATCACACAAGAAGAACGTCACGCGACCCTCTCTCGTGTTGCAAGTCAACTCGGAGTGACCGTGGAGCAGCTTGAGAACAGCCTGTACGCGGATCTGAAAGAGGAGAGCAAGATCGAGTCATTCGAACCATTAGATATCCATCAACTTATCCGACAGTATAATCTGGAGATCACGCAGACGCTCCTCTTCAACTGCACGGAACTCTCATTTCATGGTTCGCTTAACTGGAAGATCATCTTCGGTCTCATAAAATGGCTCGGACTCATGTACGATATTGAGGAGCAAGAGGAAGGCTATCTGGTGACTGTTGAGGGACCACTTAACCTCATTAAGGCAAGTAGGCGGTACGGCACACGACTGGCCATGCTCTTACCACATATTGTCTCTGCGGAAAAGTGGACAATCCACGCGACGATTGCGGACTGGAGAGATCCCCGGAATCGGCAAGAGTTTGAATTTGCGATCTACAGCAAAAAGCACGGACCACTTCTACAGGTCTCCGACATCGATACCGTTGAGACCTATGATAGCTCTGTCGAGGAACGCTTCGCTCAAGACTTTCGAATGGCAAAGACCGGATGGACAATGTCCCGAGAACCCCGCCCACTCAAGGCTGGTACTCATGTCATGATCCCCGATTTTCTGTTTGAGAGATTTGGTAAACGAATCTACATGGAGATCGCAGGCTTCTGGACAACGGAGTACATCTCCAAGAAGATCAACAAACTTCAGAACCTCCAAGAGGTAGATATGATCGTGGCTGCTGACGAGGCGCTGGCATGTGAAGAGATGGACTCGCTTCCTGAGAATATCCACGTGTTTTACTATCGAAGGAAAGTGCCTATCGGACCAATTGTACATTATCTTCGCTCGAAAGAGGCTGAACTCACACAGGCTCACCTCCAACAGCTTGAGCTTGATAACGTACAAATCGAACCAAACGCTCCAGTTATCTCAGTATCCGAACTTGCCTCACAGATGGCCATCACTGAGAGTTCGTTGAGAACATTTCTCCAGCAGAGACCTGTGACCGGATATAGGATCATTGGTGATGACCTTGTCAGTGATACGGTTCTTCGGGAGATAGATCGTGCCCTGCATGACAGATTACAAGACGGTCCGCTGATGCTATCCGAGGCGGTCTCGATCATCAATGCATGGAACATCGAACACCCAACTTCAGTCTTAGAACACCTTGGATACACTGTGGACTGGACTAGCTTAGATTCCGATGATCAACAAGTTTACAGAAATAATGTAGTATGAAATTTTCACATCATGGAACGTTCAGGTAGAATAAACTTATCCGGATTTTGAATATAGACATAAAGTTGTGCATATTATTCTAATACTGCAATCTTATCGGCTCCTTATAGAGCCTCAGAAATGGGAGCTGTGTGAAAAGTCCACAGACATAGATCGTTCAAGTCAGAATGGATCCCGAAACGTTTTGGATTCGATCGCAAAATGGTGTTCATACTTCTCATGATCACTATTTCACTGACTTTTCACACAGAGCCTCAGAAATGGAAGAATTAAAATGCACTCAAGAATACTAAAGAATGGTAAAACATCATGTCTTTATTGACTTCCGAGGAAAAGGAGTTGTTAACCCGAGTGGCCAATTTGATGGATGAGTTATTGGAAACTCTCGAGGTTATACAGGATAAAAAACTTGTAAAAGATCTGAAAATTGCATTACGTGAAGTCGATGAAGGTAATACTAGACCGCTTGACGAACTATTTCGAGAGATAGGACTTGACAGAAAAGTTTGAAGTCAGATTCACACCGCGTTTTTTGGGCATGATTCGGTCACTGGACAGAACAACTCAGACTCGGATACTTGACGAGATTAGTATATTAAAAACCAGACCATTCATTGGAAAGCCATTACGAGGGGAATGGAAAGGCATTTTTTCATTACGCGTGGGGAATTATCGCGTTCTTTATCAAATCCGCGAGAATGTGGTGTACCTGTTGGTTGTAGACCATCGCAGACGAGTCTACAGGCAATAATTTTTATTAAAACAGTTCACTAAAATAATAGGTTCTGCGCTCATTCAAGCTACTGTTGTGATCATCCAGATACACATGAATAAAGTCACATCAAGTGCAATGAATTTCATTATGAAACAAAAACTGTTACGTTCTTCAAAAACGTGCTGAAACAGAGAACTGCTTTGGATGTGTCCAATAGAAGGTATATTTGTCAGGTCTCATAAAATCTATCATGTTGCGTTAGTTACAAACCAATTCATACAAATCAATAAACAACTTCTCCATATTCACAGATAAATCGTGTTAGCACACGGATCAAAGGTGTACCCGATTCGGTTGCAATCAAATCCAGCAGAACCAAAAGGAGCTATACTTCGATGGTCAGTCCAGCACCACAGATTCGACTTGAGCGATCATAACGCTGTAGAATTGCCCGTTTTACGCGAGTACAGTGACACGGCACGATCAATTGCAAGCCCTCCAAAATATCGAGCTGCCTGAAATCATGAAATCCCCCGATAAGTCCATAGACAGCACCAAACTTCGATGCCGCTCGAAGGATAGCGGCAATTCCGGGATGACTGCATCCGGTTATCACAACAAGACCACGCTCTGTTGAAACGATCAATGACTGTTCCCGCAAGTGTCGTCCAAGCTCTCCAGTGGTCATTATCCCATCAAGCAATTCCCCGGCTGCCTGTACCTCTATCAACTCGGCATTAGAAAATGAACGGATCCGCTTTTTAGTACGTGAAGAAAAAGACTGTGGGACAAATACCCTTACCAATCCTAGATGATCAAGAATGCTGAGACCCCCTGTATGGTCACTATGATCATGCGACAAGACAATGGCGTCTATCGCGGAGAGATCAACATTCATCTTTTGCATATTGAACAAGAGTCGCTTAGAGTCAGCCCCAGTGTCAAAGAGCACATGCTCGTCAACAAGACAGGCAAAGCCCCAACTGCTCTCGAGGTCGGAGTAGGCCTCATTGTCATATACAATTCGGAAATTCATACTATGCCTCTGTATTCAGAATAGCACAGAAATACAAATATTTTTCCGTTAATCAGACATTCAAGAATATGATGCAACCAGTGGTATAGTCCTAAATATTTATTCGGGGGGAAGAGGTACGTAGTGACGACAAGATATGAAGACATCCATTTTGTACAAAGGGGTACCTGTCAAGCTTGAGATCCCAGAGAGCTGTAAGGTCACAATCATTGAACCGAAATCAGTCTCTTCAGGATTAGAACCGAGCATGATAATCAGAGAAGCGTTGGAATCACCAATTGACCATATTAGGTTCAGCGAGTTCGTGTCTAAGAATAATTCATTTCTTGTAATTGTCAACGATCATGCAAGAAGCACTCCCACCCCAGACATTCTGAGAGAGATCCTCCCATATTTAAGAGAGAAGCAATTTAGAGTCATAGTGGCAAGTGGCACGCATACAAGCCCAAGTGAATCAGACCTGCGCGAGATAATCTTTGGAGAGTATTATGATGAACTAAAGCCGAAAATTACTCTTCACGACTCTCGAAACAGTAAGATGATCAATCTTGGCACAACAAGCAGGGGAACGCCAGTTCTAATCAATGCAATCGTCAATGACTATGATGCCATAATTGCAATCAACTCGATAGAGCCCCATTATTTTGCCGGATTTACCGGGGGCCGAAAGAGCATACTCCCAGGTATCGCAGCGTTTGATACTATCGAGGCAAATCATTCAATGGCACTGCTAGATGAGGCCAGACTTCTCCGATTAAAGGGCAATCCCGTTCATGAGGACTTGGAGGAGGCAGCCAAGATGCTTGCCCACGATCACCCCATATTTGCAATCAACGTTGTTCAGGATGGTAAGAAGAGAATCGCACGAGTGGTGGCTGGGGACATATTCGAACAGTTGTATGAAGGCGCAAAGACTGCACAAGAAATCTACGCACCAAAAATCGATGAGCCCGCGGACATTGTCATATCCGTCGTTCATCCACCATTGGATCAGGATTTGTATCAGGGGGCCAAAGGCTTCGAAAATACGAGATTCGCACTCCGAAGAGGTGGAATTCTGATACTTGTCGCAGCGTGCCCGGGAGGCATAGGAGATGAGAGCTACGCAGCAATGATGACCTGTGCGGACTCACCAGAAGAGATGTATGAAAAGTTCAAAGAAGTCATCAAACATTATCAACTTGGTTGGCATAAGGTCGGGTCAATACCACCATTTCTGGCTGAGAACCAGTTCTGGTTCGTTACAGACATTGACGATGACACAGTAGAGAAAATGCACATGAGACCGTTCCATGACATCCAGACTGCGATCGATGCGGCCATTGAAACGTTAGGAAATGACATCAATATCTTGATAGTCAATGATGCAGGAAATGTGTGCCCAGTAATTTAAAAGAAAAAGAAAAGGAAGGTCATAACACGCGACGAATACAAATACCACCGCCGTGTTAGACCTCTTGCAAATATTATTCTATGATCACTCCCGCAGATTGGGGGCGACCTTCTTGAAGGCCTCCACGTGCTTTTCGATGTCTTCTTCAGTATGCTGAACGGACACCAACCATTCCTCTTCTGGACCATAGGCCATTGGAAGAATTCCTTCATTTGCCATGGCTAACCAATATTCTTGGAACTTGACCTTGTCCGCTCGAAGCCAGTCACGATAGTTTTTCACAGGGGGCTTTGTGAAGAGGATTCCTCCAACTGCATTAATCCCCTGAACTGTGGCATTCAGTTTGTTATCGCTGATGATGTCGTCATACGCTGAGAGCAACATCTTCCCCAGCTTTTCAACCCGGTCGTATGCCTCCTTCGTGAGGATCTCGGTAAGGGTTATTTTGCATGCACGAATTGAGAGAGGATTGGCCGAGAAGGTACCAAAGAGTCCTTCACTTCCAATTCCGCTCATTATCTCCTTTCTTCCGCCACATGCACCAATGGGCAGTCCACCACCAATAGCCTTGGCCATCGATATAAGATCAGGCTTCACATCAAAATACTCAGAAGCCCCGCCAGGCGAGAGCTTGACCCCAGTCTTGACCTCATCGAAGATCAGAAGAACATTGTATTCCTCTGTCAGTTTTCTTAATTCTTTCAGGTAGCCCTTGTCAGGAGGGATCACACCAGCATTCATCATCACGGGCTCAACAATTACTGCAGCCACTTCACCAAGATGCGCCTCTAAGATGTCACGCATTGCGTCAATATCGTTGAACGGAGCTATGAGAGTATCTTTCACCGTACCCTCAGTTATACCAGCACCATAGGGAATGGGGCTGGGACGCTTATTTGGGCCGGCCTCGCCAAGGGTCGGACGCTTGCTGATGTGTAGAGTGTCGAAGAGCCCATGATAAGCACCCTCGATTTTAACAATCTTGTCTTTTCCGGTAAAACGTCGGGCCAGCCGGATAGCATACAAAGTTGCCTCAGTCCCCGAGTTGACAAATCGAAGTTTATCAATTGGAAAACGATCTTTGAGAGCCTTTGCTGCCGTGTAGATCTCTTCAAAGGGCAACCCGAACATAGTACCATAGTCCAGTTGATCTCGAAGACCTGCGATTATATTGGGGTGGCTATGTCCAACAAAGAGCACACCCCAACACAGGTTGAAATCAATGAACTCATTTCCATCAGCATCCCAGACCTTTGAACCCTCAGCCTTCTTCACAAAAATAGGATGAGGATCATAGGTAGGAGCTGAACCACCGATACCTCCGGGCAAGAGGGTAAGTGCCTCTTCATATAATTTCCCGGATTGCGGTGTCTTCTGCGCATAACGCTCAATATTATCTTTCATGAACGAGTCCGTCACTATTATCACCCGCAAAACGAATTAGTTTGTCTGTAAATAGTACGCCTAAACTTGGATATAACAAATAGCATACAGCTATCACACACCCTCATTTTAGACCCAGCCTCTTTGCCACAAATTCTGGAAAGTCCAACATCTCAATATCGCTTCCTGTACGTTCGACAGATTCGCGAAGATTGAAAGTGCAAAATGGACAAGCAGTAGTCAAGACAGAAGCACCAGTCTCTTTTGCCTCGGAAACACGTGCATCTGCAGCGCCCCGTGCAAGATCACGATTCGTTGATCTCACTCCACCTCCAGCTCCACAACAAGAGGCATTCTCTCGGTTTGTGTACATCTCTCGTAACTCCACGCCGGGAATATCCTGCAATGCCTCTCGTGGCTCATCATAGATGCCCATGTGACGCCCAATATGACAGGGATCGTGATATGTCACCGAAATAGGTTGACCGTCAGGGAATTCGAGGCGGCCTTGTTCGATGAGTTCCTTTAGAAGGACTGGAAAATGAACTACCTCGAAAGGAAGAGGTTCCGACAGAATTTTGGGATAATCAACAGAGAAGGTACGATAGCACCCCGCACACGCCGTGACAACTCGATCTGCACCTGTCGAGCGAATCGCCTCGACATTGTGAGTAGCAAGTCTCTTTGCCTCTTCAACATGACCAGTACGTAGTGCCACACTTCCGCAACACCATTCATCCTCACCGAGCACCGTGAAATCGACACCGGCCCGTTTGAGAATCTTGATTGTTGACTCTGCAATGCTGGGAAGTCGATAGGTTGCCATACAACCAACAAAGTATAGAATCACAATTGTGCCTCCATAAGTTCTTTGAGCCAATTTCGCTTCTTGGGATCTTCACCAAAGGGGTTGTGTACGGTACGAAGATTCTCAGCAATCTTGTTTGAGACCGGATCCCCGTAGCCTCGTTGAACTAGTTCTGCCCGAGCCGCTTCAACCACGACAGTTATGTCAAGACCGGATAGACAGGTAGTCTGGCAGTTTCCACAGGTAGTACATTCATACAATCGTTCTGTCAGCTCACTCCAGTCCAGCCACCCCTGTAACAGAGAGAATAAAATAGTCATCTTGCCCTTCGCGCTATTGGATTCAAGTGTGGTCTGTTTGTAAATAGGGCAATTGCTCTGACACAGTCCACAGCTTACACACTCCATAATGATATGACGATAATCTTCAAGACCCATTTTCCCTCACCTCCAAGCGTCCTCATCCGTTACGTAGGCAGAATGGATTGGCCGCACATCCTTGTCACGTTCCTCTGTCTGGAGACCCATCTTTTGTGGATTCAATATCCCATGAGGGTCAAAGAGATCCTTTATCCTTCGATCAATCTCCAGTTTTGTAGGACCGACTGCTTGAGAAACATATGGATTCTTGACATAACCAAACCCATGTTCAGCACTGACAACACCGCCAATACTTATGACATAGTCCAGTATCTCTTTCTCAGAAAGCTTCACTGCACGCCAATGCTCTTTATTATCAGGATCAATCAATACTGCGGGATGAATAATTCCAATCCCAGTATGACAGAACACGGCTGCTATGATATCATGCGAACGGATAATACGACCAATCTCTCGAATAGCCTCGCTCTGCTTTGAGAGAGGTACACATGGATCCGCAGCTGCGAAACCCACCTCACGATAACCAGGATAAATTCGGACAATGGCCACATCAATCGCCAAGCGGGGCGCCCACAACTTATCGATGGTCTTCGGGTCTCGCGCAATGATGATATCTTTTCCACCATGCTCACGAAGAATTTCGGCCATGAGATTGGCCCGACGCTCTAGGTCGGATTCATCATAAGCATGAAGATCACCAACAAAATTGGCCTCACATTCTGGAAATCCGAGATTCATGACATCATTGATGGTCTTGACAGTATACCCATCAGTCGCCTCCAAAGTAGCCGCTTCAACGCCCCTCATCGTAATCTCATGAGACGCTTTAACTAACTCGTCCAAGTCGTCAAAGAATGCTCCAACACTCGCCTCATATTTTGGACGGGGGATCAGGTTAATGGTCGCCTCTGTGATGATCCCCAATGTTCCTTCTGAACCAGAAATGAGGGATGCGAGATTATAGCCCATGTTGTATCGCGGAGCTCTTGTGCCAACATGTAATACAGAACCATCGGCCATTACGACTTCGAGTTCACGAATCCAAGGGCTTACCCGTCCGTACTTGTATCCATGATGCCCATTTGAGTCCGATGCGAGTATACCTCCAATGCTTGCTGCATCATGGCTGCCCA
Source organism: Candidatus Thorarchaeota archaeon (assembly GCA_021498125.1). Classification (NCBI taxonomy): domain Archaea; kingdom Promethearchaeati; phylum Candidatus Thorarchaeota; species Candidatus Thorarchaeota archaeon. Next base: position 18,567 of record JAIZWL010000004.1, read on the forward strand.
CATCATGAGGAAACATCAACCCGTGATCAGCAAGTGCTTTATCCAATGTTTCATACCGTACACCAGGTTGCACTACTGCAAGAAGGTCTTCCACACTTATTTCCAATATTTTATTCATGCGGCTCGTGTCCAACACGATTCCACCCGAAACAGGTAGTGAGGATCCCTGAAAAGAGGCACCACCACCCCGTGGAGTAATCGGAATCCTCAGTCTATCGGCCAGCTGTATAATCTCAACGACCTGCTCTCGATTCTCTGGGAACACAATAACCTCAGGAGGAGCAAAGTATGGAGTGAGATCTCTCGCATAAGCCACAAGATCGACTCTCGAAGTAACAATATTTTCAGGATTCAATATCTTCCGTAATTCAACCACGACATCCGACAACAGTAACAGCCTCCGTTCATGAGAAACACAAATACCTCATCTGACGTATTTTCGAATCAGTTTATAGACAACGAACAATACGATTATCAAGCCAACAATCCCACCATATCCAGTGAGAACATGTTGATCAAAGTAACTCAAGAACACTGAGAGGTAGGGAACTCCTAGGAGGAAAGTATTGAAGCTTTGAAGCCATACATCCACGCCAAGAGTAGTGGAGATATTGATCACCCACGTAACAATGAAGGTGACTATCAAGACAAGATAGTCCCATAAGAGCTGCGCCTGATAAAATTGCAAATAGATTATAAAAGCAAAAATAATACCTACTGCTAAAAAGCCAAAATAATCGACCCTCTTAAATGAGATGTCCTCAATGTAGGTACGTTCTGGCTTTGCTCCAAACGCGCGGGCATTAATAGCGACCTCGAGATCCATCGCGCGTCTAAACATCAAAAGTATAAGCGGCGTTATGATTGGGATATAGGCCCGTCTGATTTTCTGATAGAAATTGGCCTTGTCGATGTCAAAACCTCTAATCTTCTGCGCATCAATAATAGCCTTCCAGCTATCTTGAACTAGTGGAACAAATCTCATGGCTGTGATAAACATGAAGATTATCTTCTGAGGAATACGAACTTTTGCAAGGGCTGCATTCAATCGCGACATCGAAGTGGTCATTGTAAAAATTGGAATTACAGACAGGACTGCAACAATCCTCGTGCTGACAAACAGGCCGAATAATACACCGCCAGCCGTGAGAGCACCATAATTTGTGGTGCCATCTGCTGAAGGCCAGTCAAAGAACTGGAACAAGACGGTCTGATCACCGAACCTGTATGTAAGACCTTGTAGAAGCATGAGGAAAAGAACCATGTATTTTAGAAGACTAAGCAATATTCCTAGACTTCTCAATTCCACTTTACCAACAATCCACCAGAGTGTGGCAATGAGAATCCATACAATAACAACAGCAAGTTGCGTCACATTATTCATGGTCAAAGCGTAGATGAGGGCGACACCAACATACGCCATCTTGACAAGAGGGTTCATTCTGTCAAGGGGAGTGTCTTTCTTGATATATTCGAACGCCATCTTACGCACTCCCTCCTTCAAAGATCTCGACCATTTCTTTGACCGAGAGTAGTAATTTCTCAATGCCATAATCTTTCAATAAGAGAGAGAGTTCAGCGATCTGTGGAGGACGGATATCTGCCGATTTCAAAACATCAGCCATTGCAAATACATCACGAGTTGGTCCGTCCGCCAGTATCTTCCCACCACCCATAACTATCACTCGTGGTGCATATGTTGCAATCAGATCCATATCGTGGGAAATCATGACCACGGTCTTGCCTCTCTTTTGCATATCCATTGCTATCTGACAGAGCTTGTGACGACCATCGTAATCCTGAGCTGTTGTTGGTTCGTCAAGAATGAGTATTTCAGGATCCATGGCTATGCCAGCAGCAGCAGCCAGTTTTCGCCGGTCTCCGAAACTAAGGCGGAACGGAAATATGTCACGCATTTCCTCAAGACCGACTTCTTTCAATGCAAAGTCCACACGCTTCTTTACCTCTTCTTGTGGGAGCTTGAGGTTTTTCAGTCCGAACTCGATCTCTTTCTCTGTACTGATCGAGAATAATTGGTAATCAGGATTTTGAAGAATCAATGACACTGTTTTTGCAAGTGCTCCAGTGGTCATCCCTTTAACATCATGCCCTTCGACTCGTACGGCTCCTTCTGTAGGCGTGAGAAGACCAACAAAATGTTTTACAAGAGTAGTCTTTCCACTGCCATTCTGCCCAATTATTGCGACAACCTCTCCCTTGCGAACTTGGAGAGAAACCCCTTTAAGAGCAGTGACAGGCACTCGCCCGGGATAAACAAAGACAACATCATCTACATCAATAACAACATCAGTAGTAGGCGTGGGTGGAGGTTCTGGTTCGGTCCATTTGATCTTAAGGAAGCCCTCATCAAGAAGACCCTTAAGAAGTTCAAAAGCCTCCTCCAGCGTAATTGGGATCCCACCTCGCGACTCGTATTTTTCCTTGAACCCTGGGATCTTCTTCTCAAGGGCCTTACAGAGCAAAGTCACATCGGGGGGATTAACACCGATCTTAGATAGTTCTTCAGTTCGCTTAAACACTTCTCTGGGTGGACCGTAAGCAAACTGCTTTCCCTTGTCAAGCACAAGCACTCTAGATGCTAAAGGTGCAATTTCTTTTGTCTTGTGTGTAGAAACAATAATCGTCAGGTCTTCTTCGGAGGTGAGCCTATGAAGGGTCTCAAGTATCTCTTTTGTTCCAATTGGATCAAGCTGACTAGTAGGCTCGTCGAGGACTAGGAGCTGCGGCAACATGGTCAGAGCGGCACCAAAAGCCACTCTCTGCTTCTGCCCCCCACTGAGCTCTTTAGGACTACGATCACCCATCTCTTGAAGACCACAAATCTCCTTTGCGAATTCCATTCTTCGTAGAATCTCTTCGCGAGGGATACACAGATTCGCGGGGCCAAATGCGAGCTCTGAATCAACGTCATTCGTTACAAACTGCGTTTCAGGATCTTGAAGGACCATGCTCACATGAAATGCGAGTTTAATAATCGGAGTTTCCCAAGGATCCATACCAGCAACGTAGACTTGCCCTTTCTCAGTACCAGCATAGACGGTGGGAATAATCCCATTGAGATGAAAACACAGAGTCGTCTTTCCTGAGCCATTAGCACCAAGAATGGCAATTACTTCTCCTTTATTCACATCAAAATTAAGTTTGTCAAGAGCTTGAGGGCCTCGCTCGTAAGTAAATGAGAGATTTTCAACGGTGACAAGGGGATTGTTGTTCATTTTTTTAATTCACATCCAGATGCAAGCTGAAAGGTTAGGGCGCGGGGCGGGGGGAATAGAAAAGGTGAGGCCCCAAAAAAAAGGCCTCACAAGATTTATGCTAGATTTTACCAAATGGCGCGGGGAATCCTTGGTAGGCCACTTCGCTTCATTGCCTCGACAATAGCAATTGCAATTATTGTGGTAATGATTGCCAGAGTTGGCACCCACCAACTATACGCAATAAATGTTGCAATGCCAAGTGCCACCGAGTACGAGAAGAGGTACCAGTACACCAATGCCCATGGTAGGAACCACATTTCCAAGCCCATGAGCACCGCCAAGAAGACACCCAGATATTGGAATTTTGGTCTTTCATCTCTAGACCATTTTGGAATCATCGACTTACCCAACGGTGTAAACTCGATGATCAACCATGGCAACCAAAAGATTGCTCCTGCCAACAATACTGTGATGTTCCATGTCTCCCCAGTAACACCAGGCCAGATGTATGGCCAGACAATACCATAGACTGAAGTCACAATCATTGCAAGCAGTGACAAAACCCAATACTTGTTGTCATCTGAATTAATGAATAATGCGACGTAGACTGCTGGGAGAATACCAGTTAATAAGACATCAACTGGCCCAAGAGGGTAGGTTGCGGGGCTGATAAACATTCCAATAACGCCGCCAATGATTGCAGCAAGGATTCCACCAATGGGACCTAGAACAAGTGGACCAATCGCCTCAAATACGACACACAGTGGGAGAAAACCCCCACCACCAACGTATGGGAAGATTGGCACCAGAGCAAGAGCACCGTTAATTGCACCATATACTGCAATAAAAGCAATGCTCGCGCCGCCATAACCCATTGGGGCTCGTTCTCTAACGCGTTCTTCTGTCATCTCATATCTCCTCCGGAGCTAATGCTGGAGTAAAGAGATGCATGTTATTAATGCAGACCGAGTATATATCATTTTTTGATTGTAAAAACAGGATTTATCACCTAGATTGGCAATAATATGAATATTTGTCTGGCTATTTCAGGGGATAAGTCTTTATAAAAAGCACACAAATAGATAGTAAAAAACATCAGGTTCGTTTTTGCAACACTACCGCTTAGATATAGGTCTCAAGATCTACGGCTATTGAAAAACCATCAGACGCAGCTACGGACAAAAATAGTCCAACATATTGGATTCATGGATCATAATCCATACAAAGAATTTTTGTAAAAATACCTGCCTGCATTGTTAGCCTGAAGAGAATTAATGAAGTTCATCCTAAATACTCTAAACGTACAGGTGAATTAAACATATAAAATTGATGAGACAAGTTCACCGAGGCCATGTAAAATATTAGTAAAAGGTGGTGGCCCATCCTGACCGAATCAGGAGGGCCTGAATGAATAAAATATATGTCACAAATCAATTACTTCGATTTCACTTTGTGATACCATTTCATGATCGCATTGACCGTCGCAGAAATTATTGGATATGCCAGCGGAGATGCGGTCAGGAGAGGATGAGTCCCAATCTGCAATGCATCAATCTCCAGATCTGTCATTCTGTTCTGGACCATCACTGACAACAGATTGATCATCTCACCAACAGAGTCGCCACCACGAATCTGGGCTCCAAGGATCTGATGGGAGTATCGTGCGAAGAGAAGCTTCACGTACACCTTACTAGCGCCCGGCAGTTTTCCGGGATGTCGATCTGGACCCTCGTGTGTCCCAACAACATAGTCAATGCCTGCGGCCTTGGCCATATCCTCAGTAAGGCCAACAGAGGCAAAAGCGACATCACAGACCTTAGTTGAGAAGGTTCCCAGAAAGCCCAAGAACTCCTTGATCACTTTTATTCCAAAGAGGCCAGAACCTACCAGCCTGCCCTGAGCCATAGCAGTTGACGCAAGCATCAGTTTTGTGTAATCGGCTGTCAAAAAGTGTCTCTTTGTCGTGCAGTCCCCAACAGCATAGATGTCCTTTATCGAGGTCCGCATATATTCATCAACAACGATCCCATACCTCTTGTCTACGGCGAGCCCAATCTTCTCAGCCAGTTTCAGGTTGGGACGATAGCCAACAGCCACAATGACGATATCAGCAGGATATTCTTTGCCATTCTCAAGAACTACTTTCTCCACCTTTCCGTTGCCAACAATATCCTTTACTGAGAGACCAGTAACAACCTCGGCACCTTTCTCGCTCAAGATGTCGCCAACCATGTCCCCAAATTCCTTGTCCATAGACAATGGCAGAGGAGATGCAAGCTTTTCGACCATGACGACGTTCTTTTCGGCCCGCAACAGCTCATCGGCGGTCTCCACGCCTATGAAACCGCCACCGACAATCACAATATTCTTACTCTCACCAAGCCGCTTCTTGAGTTCTTTCAGGTAGTCCATCTCCTTCCTGATGAAATAGACACCATCAAGATCGATACCTGGAATCGGGGGCACGAATGGTTCAGTACCCACAGCAAGAACCAGCTTGTCGTACTCGATCTTTTCACCACTCTTCAACTCGATAATCTTCGCATCACCATCGACATTTACTGCTTCGTCAATCATGAGCTCGATCTTGTTCTTGTCCAAGGGTGCATCCGGCAATATGTTATCTTCAACAGAAGCGAGAGTATGCAGCACATACGGGATACCACAAGGGATTAGAGCAGTCTTTTCTCGGCGAATTAATAGAATACTCTTCTCGGGATATGTATTCCGTGCAGAAAGAGCAGTCATTACTCCACCTGGACCGCCACCAATTATGACCACGTCGTGTTTTTTCATAGGTACCTACCTCGTTGTGGATTACTATTCATACGATAGGTGAGTCGAGCGCCGATTTCTTAACGTTATAAAGTTTCACTGTGAGGCAAAAATAAATTCAAATCATTTAACAATATAATAAAAAATGACCGGCCGTATTTAATCACGGTCGCTTGGAAAATAATGATATATGTGAATGATTGTTCATATGTTCATATATCCACTTGTAGTGAATTCGGGTACAAAAGAGCCGTAGCGAAAATTTTTGTACGAGCATGACAGATACTAACATGAGGTGAGAATATTCAAATGACAGAAGTGATTGTTCTGATCAATGTGAAGGCGGGCACTGTTCAATCGGTAATCAATGATATAGCAAAGATAGAAGGTGTCAAGAAAGTAGACATGGTAACAGGACCGTATGACATAATCGTCTATGCGGAGATCCCAGCACGCGACAAGCTGAGACGATTCGTCACGGACATCCATGAATATGAGGGAATTGAAAAGACCGAGACCTGCGTGGTGCTCTAAACCAAGAAACGCAGAAAGAACATACTGGTGGAGAGAGGGGAGCAGACTATTTTGTCAGAACTCGGGCATATCAACATAGTGAGGTTCACGTCTGTAATTCTCTCTGAATGATCATTCATCCTACAGACACGTTCCAGAGAGGGGGATAAGTCTTAGAGCGTGAGAACAGTCACTTTGGTTCAGGGATCAAGTCCTGCATCAGCAAGCAACCACTCATATACACTCTTCCAGATCTTACCATCCTCGCGCATTTTGTTCTCGAAATTATTGATAGAGATGTACTTTTGAAGGGCACTTTGCGCAGCCTCCGGAAATACGCCATGTTCGACTTCGCTTAGTAAATCAAGAGCAGCAAGGGCCTGTTGTATCTTCAAAGAGATATCACCTTGGATAGGTAGCAAGTGGCTGGGATCTTCTCTACTCAAGAGTGTCATATCATAGATTTTGAAGATTCGCTCCAGCTCCTCAATAGGGCTGGGATGATCATCGACTCGTACATCAACATAGCGATCGGTCCCACCTTCATACCCACCGCCCTCACGTACAACAAGGATTGCCGCAGACTGCATACCACGACGGTCACCACCTTTGGCCTGCCCTGCTCTCAATGCAGCAAAGAGCTTATCGATCAAGTCGCCCTCTGTGGACTCGTAGGCCTCAGCCATTGCCGTGACGACCTTCTCTGAAGCAAGAATGTTCCCCTGACATGTGTAACCGTCACCAGTCACGTGTCCTGCCCAGTCCATGCATTCGTCACCAGTGTAGGCAACGGCACGACCAGCAGCATCAACAATTCCGACCTGCCTATGTTCAGCACCGTCATCATCAGAGAGGAGGGACTGAAGTACCTCTTGTGCGGTCATACCTCTCGCCAACATATCGAGTCCACGTGGACCATAGGAGACATTGGCCCAAGCTTGTGTGGCAATGGCCCCGACATTGGCTTTTGCCCATGGCACAATGGATCCGACCGCAGGAAATTTGCTCTGGACAATTACTCCAAGATCACTGGTCTTCGGATCACGCGCAACAATAGAGAATGTAGATGGTCTCGCAGACATTGTACGGTCTCCTAATCTATTGTCCATTCATCATACTCTAAGCAATTTTAATATGCCCCCTGTTCTCTGTCACATGAGGATGCACGTCTTGAGATGGAGAATGCTCATAGCCGCTCTTATCATCTGTTTTTTAATCGTAGGTGTAGTTGTGATCTACGTATACGTCATTAATAGACCTCCATTCGATACTACAGCTCCCATAGTCATCATTACCAGCCCATCTGACGGGGACTCACTGGCAGGGACTGTCACCATATCCTTTACCGCAACAGATGAAACCTTCATCAATGAAACTGAGATCTACATCGATAATTCCCTTCGGGCCGCCACGACAACGTACATGTGGAATACAACCGCTGAGAAAAACGGTAATCATTCAATTCTCTGCCGTGCAGGTGATAGTTCCGGTAACTGGGGGCAAGCCGTCATCACGATCGTTGTGAATAACAGTCCGCCTTCACCACCACCAGATGAAAATGTGACACAGACAACCTATACAGATGCCTTCAAGGTCATGAGCTATAATATCGAGGAGAGTGGGGCAAACGAGAATTGGAAAGAGGTCGTAAAAGAGGAGAACCCGGACATTCTTGTTCTCATCGAAACTGGCACATTCGATGATAACGGAAATGAAACACTTGACGAGATAGTATCAGAGTTCAACACGTATTTTTCCAATGAACTCCCGTATGAGGGATACTGCACTCAGGGCATCTCCTACTCGACTGATGGAGAGGCTATATTAAGCAGATTCCCCGTGATCGAGTTCAAGCAGATTCCCATTGTGAAACTCGATAATGGAAGCAACTACGATGTCACACATGATTTCGTGGACGCTGTTGTGAATGTTAGCGGAACAGACATGCATGTGATAGGAGCCCACCTGAAGGCAAGAGATGGAAGTAGCAATGAATGGCGGCGGGAACGCGAGACCGAGGGAATCATCAATTATATGGATGGTCTAGGAAATGTTCCAATTCTGTACATGGGAGACCTCAATTCGTTTTCGCCCGATGATACAGGGAGCCTTGCGCCCCATGGCGATCTCGGTTATGGGCCTATGACCATGATGCTCTATCCCAACGATCCCACCTATGGTCAATACGCCTCGGCAGTCCACAATTTCACTGATGTCTTCCGTACGCTGAATCCAACAGATCCCGGGTACACATATGGCCATCAGGATGCATACTATTTATCACGAATCGACTTTCTTGTAACGAACCAGTTCTTTAGTGGGCGACTGATCAACTCCACTGTTGGCGACACACCATCAGCAGATACAGGCTCGGACCATTATTGCGTGGACGTGTTCATCAGAGCCAATCTGACCACACATCAAGATCATGAGCCACCAGCAAAGGTCACAGGATTGACCACAGCAGATGTCAGCTTCTCAGAGATCAATCTCTCATGGACCCCAAATAGTGAATCGGACATCTCACACTACCGTATATACCGAGATGGAATATTGCTCGCTCAGATATATGATAACACATACAATGACACCGGTCTCAACCAGTCAACTTCATACGTCTATGAGGTCTCAGCAGTGGATACGAGTCTGAACGAGGGGCCACGCTCGGACCCATTAAATGTCAGCACCACAAGTAAGGGCGATCCGGATCTTGTGGTCATTAACGAGTTCCTCCCTGACCCGGACACCGTATACTCTGATGAATGGATCGAACTCTACAACCCTCAAGATGTTGATGCCAATATCTCCGGCTATTTTCTCGACGACATCGCAATAAATGGCTCAAACCCATACCTCATCCCGAAGGGGACCGTGATCTCAGCACACGGATACCTTGTGTTCTACAAGAGCACAACAGGAATCAACCTCAACAATGTGAACGATACTGTCAATCTCATCAGACCGGATGGGATCACAATCATTGACACATACGAGTACAACAGTACAATGAACGACATAAGTATCGGACGTGAGACAGATGGTGGAGACACGTGGACAACATTTTCGTTTCCGACGCCCGGCGCATCTAACACGAATGAACGTGTTCCGGCTGATGCAGTGGTGATCAATGAGTTTTTGCCAAGCCCCAATACGCTCTATACAGAAGAGTGGATCGAACTCTATAATCCGCTCAACGAGTCTGTAGATATCTCACGATACATACTTGATGATATCGTGACTGGCGGCTCTGGCCCCTATACGATCCCATCCGGAACCATCATTCCGGCCAATGGCTTTGCTCTCTTCAACTACACAACAACCGGAATCGCCCTCAATAATGCAGGGGACAACGTGACCCTCTTGCGACCGAACTACAGAGAGATCATTGATTCGTATTCGTACAACTCGTCTACCAGCGATGTGAGCATTGGTCGTATCACTGATGGAAATGCGACTTGGACAACATTTGTCTCGCCCACACCAGGAGCATCCAATGTACACTCCAGCTCGGCTGCTGCCGATTCAATATGCATCAACGAATTTCTCCCGGACCCCGATACGTTATACTCCGAAGAGTGGATCGAACTCTATAATCCGCTCAATGAGTCTGTTGATCTGTCAGGATACATACTTGACGACATCACGGGTGGCGGCTCCAGCCCCTATACGATTCCTTCGGGAACAATCATCCCCGCATTTGGATTTATACTATTTAATCAGAGCACAACAGGGATTGCCCTCAATAATGCAGGGGACACCGTGAACTTCTTGAAACCCGATGGATCTACAGTCGTGGATTCACACGCATATAATTCATCAACGGATGATGTGAGTATCGGCCGTACAACAGATGGAGGGGCCAATTGGACCACCTTTATCGCCCCAACACCGGGTGCGTCTAATGTAGTGCCAAGCTCTAATGCTGATGCGGTGGTCATTAACGAGTTCCTACCCGACCCAGACACGGCATACTCGGAAGAGTGGATCGAACTCTACAATCCATTGAACGAGTCCGTTGACATATCAGGATACATTCTGGACGACATAACATCCGGAGGCTCGAGTCCATATACGATTCCCCAGGGGACGATCATCAGCGCTTACGGTTTTGCTCTCTTCAACCAGAGCACAACGGGAATTGCTCTCAATAATGCGGGGGACACCGTGAACTTTCTCAGTCCCAATGGCACGGTACTCGATTCATATACATACAACTCCTCATCTAATGATGTCAGCTATGGTCGTAGTACTGATGGTAACAGCACATGGAAGACCTTTGCCTCCCCCACACCGGGTGCCAGCAATGGAGCATCACCATTGTTGAGCAATGATATGCTACTGAAGAGAGGATCACCCGAGATAGTCGATCTAAGGATTCAAACATCAACAGAGCAGTGTTCACACAAGAGAGGCCCCAATCATCTTGAAGAGAGGTTGCCCCACCGTGGCTGCGATTATATTCGAGATAGCGGGAATATAATCTGGTAGTTTAAGCGAGATATCTACGGAACTGGTAATGTACTTGGCCAGCCCCGGATAGTCTGTAGAGAGCTGCGATGCAATAGAAACAGCAGCATCTCGATTCCCGACGATAACATGCGAGATAAGCTGGCACCACGGCCTGACAGCACGGATATCAGGGTTCCCAAGGTGAAGCAGGTTCTCAAACCAAGGTTGATCACGCAGCAAGGCGAATCCACCAAGCACTTCACGGTCATCCGTGTATCTGCTAAAGGTCTCTGCTGCTTCGACCATGAATCCAAGAAGCAAATTCACAGCCTGTTGGGAACCTAGTGAGAACGATGACACATCACCACCATCAAGTGACCAGATGATCCCATGAGTGATATATTGCAGAACGAACATCACCGCCTCAAAAGTTCGCCACTCTTCAAAAGAGATCAACATGACATTGAAGAGGTCATGAGCATGAGGGAGGCGCAGACTGCCCAGTGCTGCCAAGATATCACTCCGGTAACGTTCAGAATCGGGCAGGTCATATTTCCAAAAGAAACGATAATAGTTCATACTGACCGAGAGCTGGAATACCGCATGTTCAATTGGTTCGTCACTGGTCATCGAATAGATTTCATCGATAATTCGATCACAGGGCATCTGCAAAGAGATATCGAACTTCAAGTGGGAGAGCAAATCACGAGCGGTCTTTGCCCGATCTTGGTGCAGCACATGTGCGCCGCTGATCAAGTACTCATCAGATAGGATGATTCCTAAGTTATTAAGTAACTCAAGTCGCATAGAATTTACAACCAATCATTTTAGCAAGCCTTTCTCAAGTAGTATAATATAACTCATATAAATCGTGACACGATAAATCAAAGAAAATAATCTATTACAAAATGCAATCCAACATCAAAACATAATTTTTGAGAGGGCGGAGAGAGACCTCTAAGGGCACTCTACCTTCTCAAGTTCATCTGTACAGATCTTGCGATTTTCGGGGTCTTGGACCTTTGCAATAGCCTTCTTTGCAAGGGCCACATACGACTTGCAGCTCTCTCCATCTCCAAGAACGGCATGCGCCCGCGCAAGAGCCTCATACGCAAAAGGGAGATCAAAGTCAGCAAAGACCACAGGTTCTTGCATGACGAGCCCCTTGTCCGCCCGCGTGATAGCAATCTCATCCTTCGACTGAATTAGATCAAGACAAGTGGTTGCATGGGCAAGAGCCAGCTCCCCAAGCCTCATTGCATTATAGACTCGTGAAATCATGTATTCGGCCCGCGCACGGTGCACGATCGTCCCGATTTTGCTCCAGTGAAAACGTGACGTGAACGCCAGCCCAAGAGCCTCATCACGTTCTTTTTCGTCAGGAGCATCTTTGTCAAGAATGGACCAGATCGCATTATTGGTTTCCGTTGCAAACTTTCTATGGAACTCCTGTAATTTTGTCTGTTCCTCTTTCAAGATAAGGACCAACAGTACTTGATATCCGAATCAGATTACTCTTTTCCTTGATGGCCAACAATCATCGATTTGATAGAGTCAATGGTGCCTCTAATGATTGCAACAGGCATGGCCTTTGCATTGGTCGCTGCACCTACCTCGCCATTAACATCGGCAACAATCAGACCTGCTTCGGAACCAGTCTTCTCCACTAACAATGAAACCCCTCTCTCAGCAGCCTCCTGCGGAGCAACTCCCTGTTCAACGTAGCCGGCCGTGGTATAACTAAGAATGACGCGCATGATGTGCTCGCCATACCCTGTTGCTGCAACCCCCACCTGATCATTCGCATAGGCTCCAGCACCCATGACCGGGGAATCACCTACCCGACCGGGGATCTTCTTTCGAATGCCACCAGTCGATGAGGTTGCGGCAATACGCCCCTCAGAATCCACCACAACACAACCGACCGTATCGGCAGAAGCTGCGTCATCAGTCGAAGGAATCTTGGAGTGATCAAGAACACCAGGGTTGGTTTCCTTACGGTATCCCTCCTTCATCATCTGGGCATAGACTCGCTGAGCATTGGGACCCGCGAAAAACTTGTGCGGTGTCTTTTCCATCACATATCGAGCCAAGGATATTGGATTGTAGATCCCCGTCACAGCAGCCACCGAACCAAAGTCAAGCGTGCTACCATCAATGATCATTGCATCAAGCTCTTGAATCCCATCATTATTCCGTGTGGCCCCAAGTCCAGCATTCAGCTGACCACAACTCTCCATAAACGCCGTACACACTTCTGCAGCATCCAGTGCAGATCCTCCAGCCATCAGGACTTCCCATCCGGCACGAGCTGCCTTCTCTACATTCTCAAGACCTATCGGAATGCGTTCGTCCTTCCAAGCACCAGCACCGCCATGTACAATGATTACGGGTCTCATGATGATTGTCTCCAACAACTAAGATTCGACATTGCGACCACTTAGCCTTTCAGGCTCGGTCAATGAACGAACGTAGACCAGTATCCACAATATAAAAAATATACGAAACTTGTAAATCAGTAAAGTGCCGTGTCTGCACATGACTTTGAGTGCAGACGAGAATAGAGGAACCTCTCATCGGGAGACCTCTTAGGCAGGAACAGCTACTACATACGCATGGCTCAAGAAGAGGCTCTTTCCCAGTATCTTGCAGTTGAGACCGCCGGAGGCCCCTCATGGCATCCGGACAAACAGCAGATCGTCTTCACATCAAACTCAGCAGGCGTATTCCAGATCTTTAGAACCCCACTGATCAACAACATCGCTGTCTGGCCTGACCGCCTGACATTCTCTGAAGACAGATGCACCAATCCCAGATATCTACGAGATGGAAGCATCCTGTTCACTCGTGATAGAGGTGGAGATGAGAATTTTCAGATCGGATACATCAGTCCCGAGGGAGAAGACCTCACATGGCTCACCTCCAGACCCGAGTCTAAACATAGGTTTGGGACCTTTGGCAAGACCAGATATTATTTCCAAGCAAATATCGAAGATCGTGGACGACTTGATGTCTACGAACATAGATTTCCGGTGCGTGATACCGAACCGGAATTGATCCATCGCCCAGAAGCGGGACTTGTAGTTGCAGCCGCGCTCTCAAAAGATGAGCGGTTGCTAGTCATGGAAAAATATCTCGGAAATGCAGAACAAGAACTCCTGCTCTATGATGAGGGGACGGTCACAGACCTCACAAAGGGGCTATCTGGCAAGAAGAAGAACAGATGGTCGGTCATTCGATTTCTTGATGATGAGACCCTGTTGGTGGTCACCGACTACGAGGCAGACATCAAGCGTCTGGCCCTGTTAGATCTGAGTGGCGAACTGACAAAGATACCAACAATTGAAGAGAAGTTCAAGTGGGAATTCGAAGAGGGAACATATGATCCTAACTCGGAATACACCTACTTTTTCACCAACGAGGATGGTTACAGCACCTTGTATAGAGGTACATTCACACCGGACGGTGGAGCCGAGATCGAAGCGCTGGAACTGCCTATTAAGGGAGGTCTCGAACACGGGGACGCTCGATCGTTCTCACGAGGTGCATCGCTCTCACCTGATGAGAGATACCTTGCCATGACCATCTCGACTCCAACCGAACCAACAAACATCTGGATTCTAGATACACAGACTGGCGAGTGTTGGAAGGCCACCAATGCAAGTGCTGCGGGAATCAATCCACGGACCTTTGCAGATGCCACACTTCATCGTTTCTCAAGTTTCGATGGCCTTGAGGTGCCATATTTCAAATACGTGCCAAGAGGAGAGCGACCTGAGAATGGCTGGCCCGCGATCCTGATGATCCATGGAGGGCCTGAGTCGCAGAGCAGACCGACCTTCAATCCAGTCCTACAGTTCTTTGTGGCGGGGGGCTTTGCGGTCATCACACCTAACATAAGGGGCAGTACTGGCTACGGCCGCACGTATATGGACTTGGACAATGTTGAGAAGCGCCTTGACTCGATCAAAGACATCAAGCATCTTGCGCTCACCTTGAAAGAGAGAGACCCAGACATCGATGGCGAACGACTCGTGATCTATGGAGGGAGCTATGGAGGTTTTGCTGTCCTGTCTGCAATAACGGAGCACCCTGACCTATGGAAGGCCGCAGTAGACATCGTAGGCATTTCGAACTTTGTAACATTTCTACAGAACACTGCGCCTTGGCGAAGATCACTGCGAGAAAGCGAATATGGTAGTCTGGAGAAAGACATGGACATTCTGAGGAAGATCAGCCCAATCCACAAGGTGGACAGAATTGTTGTACCACTCTTCATCATCCAAGGCGATAACGACGAACGTGTACCACTCACTGAGAGCATTCAGATCCACGAGAAAATGCGAGAGAGAGGCGTGCCTGTGAAGATGTTACGCTTCCCTGATGAAGGACACGGCCTTGCAAAACTCAAGAACCGTGTGAAGGCCTACTCTGAAGTTCTTGAGTGGCTCAAGTCGATGGTATGAGTGAGTGGCCACGCAATCGTTCGCTCAATCAATCTTCATGTGATGAATCCGCGTCATCCCATACCGAATCGATCTCTTCTGCATCATCGGGAAGCTCAAGAACTTCATCAGGAACCCAATCATAGTCAGGGCCTGAAGGATCAAATTGTTCTTCCGGAGCGGTCTCATAGTCCGAGTCACCATCATAGGCCTCACCAAAGAAAGAGGAGTCATCAATCTGCTTGATCTCAGGGTCTGCGGAGTACGATTCGGGTGGAACTTTAATTCCAGCCCGGAGAAGGGCCTCTCTGAGTCTGGAATCACGGACAAAATGCCAAGGTGGGAGTAGTTCTTTGTCGTCAAGCTCGAATTCCACAGAGGTCGGATGCAAGTGAGAGGTTTCAGTATCAACAAGAAATGACGCATTTACTAATGAGACCACTCTGTAAGCCAGCAGAGGCTCTTGCTCAATTGCTTTGATCCGTGAACCAACAGGACCATCGAAAACAATTCGCCAGCAGGCATCATGAACATCTCCCATCATGGGACAGCAAGTGGCATCGTGATGTATGATGATCTTCACGGGCTCACCGACGCTCATATCGGCAAGTTCGGTAGCGGTCTCGGGGAGCGGCAGATTAAAGAACTCACATGATTGCGTCACGTAGGGCTGAAACAGGTCAAGGGAGAGAACAGATCTATCAGTCACTAGGTCGCCATAGATGATGTCAGTATAAGGATCCCAAGTCATCTCTACGCCGTCACCTGTTGTATATGCTATGCCACGAACCAAGGGGTCTCGAAGCACAGCACGGACATCTTCAGAGAGCTTGGTGGTATAGCGTGATACCTCATCATGTTCCATGATACTAAGAAAACGAATTGTGTAACTGACACCATCACTCTCAAGGTGTGGTTGTACTCTCTGCACGTCTCTGAATCGCTCGGCAAGGTCCGCTAAAATTTGATTCTCGTGAGCGTGCATGTCCTCAGGTCGCGGGGGTATCTGCTTCCATGTGAAAGGAGGAGGAGCAGGTTCGGGAAAGAAGATCGCAAGGCGAATCCATCGCAGAGGGGCGGTTGCTCCCTCCGCAGGCAGTCCATAAGAGAACTTTGCAAAAGGGGCCCATGTGGTCTCAGGGTCGCCGTCTGCAAAATCATCAAGGTCTGTCGGTATCCAGAAGACATCACTCTGTGAACCGTCGGTCAGGACAAACGGGCGCCGTACAACATCATCATGAATCTCGTCCGCATAAGAAACGAGATCATCAAGCGTGATAACTGTACGATAGTGCCGAATTGTAAGATCACGCCATGGACCCAGACGGACTAGCCCCACATAGTATTCTGACGAACCCTCATATCGTTGAAAGATCAGCCATGCCTGCGCACGACCGGTGACTTCATCACGATCAATCAGAAGATCGCCATAGCGAACATTTGTGGGCCGACCAGATTCATAAGGCATCTCTATCCAAGTTCTAATGGTGTACATGACTGATAAGTATGTATAATCGTTCACCTAAATAAAAAGCGCACGCAGTCAGATATAATAGTTCAACTCACAAGAGTGACGGTGGCGTGAGAACCATGACCAAGAGTATAGCATTACTGATGATGTTACTGCTTCCTGTATTTATTTCGCCAGTCGCCGCAATCAACTATTCACCTGTGACATTTACAGAGTCTGATGTAAGTGCCACCATTCGGATCTCGGCTCCTGATCTCATTGCCAGCCCTTTCAACATCAACGTTCATACAGATATAACCATCAAGCCAGCACAAGAGAACATTTCCAAGATCAATGTCACCAGCATCACTCTAATGATCACAAAAGATAATGGGGCCAACAATTTCGGTCTGCTTGCTGCTGATACGGTCTCGTTCGCGCCCGGTCAGGTGGGAACCACGTCTATCAACATGACAGTAGACTTTGAGCTCTCAGGTACCGGAACGGGAACAGAGTGCTTCTTTGCTCTAAGTGTAGAAGGCATGATCACAAACTCAACAGGAAACTACACCTTCCGCGCAATATCCCCAGAGAATCTTGCGGGGCCATTTAATATTGCACCAGGGTTCAGCTCGCCTATCACTCAAGTAGGTATTGTGGTGATCATCATATCAGTAATCTGTATAGCTGCTGGGGCATACGGTGTAAAAAAAGCAAAGGCACCAGTCCCCAAGAGAAGAGGTCTCCTCGATGAGTGACTGACGACTCTCGAACTATTTGAGATAACTCTTGATCCGTTCTTTGCTGACTTGCTTACCCAACTCTGCAAGAGGATAGATTGCACCACATGCCTTGCATTTCAGAGCACTATAGACAACAGGCATTCCGGCCACTCGAATTTCGTAAATGGTGGCCAACCAATCTTCTCCTCCACACAATTCGCATTCGATTTTCATTGCAAAACCTCACAAGTTCCTTTGCGAGCATTTGAGCATAACAAAATAAGTTCTTCCACAAAAAAACAATATATCCATAAAAAATTATAGTTAGTTAGACGGAGATCACAATAGTATCAAGTAAGATTCACGCACAGAGGATTATGCACATCAGGCGATCCTTCCAAATCCTCGAAACTTGCTCATCAACAATGAAACGGGGGACATCCAAGACAATTGCACATGACAACCAGATAATATAGGGGAACAGGACCGCCTCGTAAGGGAAATACAATGACTTCTGCGCTGCAAGACTATGCCATGCTCATCTCAGGAATGCTCTTTTGGGGCGGGTCGTGGGTCTCCGCAAAGATCCTCGTGACAATTGCACCTCCGATGACAATTGGCTTCTTTCGATTTCTCTTTGCCAGTATTTTCTTCCTCGGCCTATTGAAAGCCTCCGGAGAAGGAATATGCAATCTACGTCCCAACTTCCGGTGGCTTGTACTTGTTGGAGCGACTGGTATTTTCGGGTATGGCATCCTGTTTCTCACAGGGATACGATTTACCACTGCTGCACAGGGGTCCATCATTGCAGGATTCAATCCCACCATGATAGCACTCTTTGCACACCTCATTCATAAAGAGCGACTTGATCGACGATGGAAATACACCGGGTTCATTCTGAGCTTTCTCGGAGTGATGATGGTCATTGGAGTTCAGACGCTCCTTGACTTCAACATCAGCTATCTGATAGGGAACCTCATCATACTATGCGCGATGGCAATGTGGGGATTCTATTCATCAATTAGCAAACAGGTCATGAAGACACTCTCACCAGCAGAAGTCAATGCGGGAGGCTCCATTGTCGGTTGCATGTTCTTTGGACTCTTCGCACTGACAGAAGAACCATGGACGCTCCCAGTCTTGAACGATCCCATCTTCTGGGCCAATATCCTCTTTCTTGGATTCTTTGTGACCTTTCTCGGCTTTCTGTTTTACTTGAGAAGTGTGGATCGGCTTGGCGCAACTAAGACGGGAGGCTTCATCAATCTCGTCCCCGTCTTTGGTACATTGCTCTCAGTCCTCATTCTTCATGAGACCCTACACTGGACGTTCCTCGTCGGGCTTGTATTTGTAGTAACAGGAATCACCATCGTCAATGCACGCAGCTCAAAAGAGACTATTCAAATAGGTGATGTCTGAGGCGCAGCACGAGGCGAGATCCATGAAGGAATCTGCTGCCAAATACTATGCAATGCTCGTCGGTGCAATGGTCCTGTGGGGGGCTTCGTGGGTCTCCAAGAAGATCGCGGTCTCAGCAGCACCACCTCTGACAATCGGGTTTCTGAGGTTTCTCTCGGCAAGTGTCGTCTTTCTCATATTCATGTTTGCGATCAAGCGGCCGCCGCACAAGGCGTTCTCCAAGGGCGACATCAAGATCCTATTGCCTATCGGGATAGTAGGCGTCTTCGGTTATGAGACCATGGAACTTCTCGGTCTCCAACTGACCACCGCAGCACAGGGAGCGATCATTGATGGGTTTCAGCCGGTCACAATTGCCATCTTTGCATTCATCATGCTCCGCGAGTCCCTCACTCGAAAGTGGCAGTATATTGGATTTCTCTTCGGGTTTTTAGGCATCGTCTCAGTGGTGGGGACTCAATTCCTTGCAGGCATTGGCCAACACGTACTCGGCGACCTTGTACTCATTGGGGCGACCTGTGTCTGGGCGATCTATTCGGCTCTCGGTAAACGTGCCATGGGCTCCATGGATGCATTAGACATGACAGCAGGTGGGATCTTCATCGGCACGATCTTCTTTGGTCTCACCTCTCTGACTGAGCAGTGGTGGACGCTTCCTGCAATGGTGGACCCGATATTCTGGGTGAACATACTCTTCTTAGGAATGGTCATGACCTTCCTCTGCTTCCTCCTGTATTTTGAGAGCATCCGCAATATTGGAGCCACACGATCTGGGGTCTTTGTCAGTCTTATTCCCATCTCCGGCACCATCCTCTCATTTTTCGTTCTTAAAGAGGAGATTCTTGCATCATTCTGGGCGGGACTCGTCCTCGTCACCATCGGGATCATCATTACGAACTTCCCTGTCCGAGAAGGGAATCAGGAAAAAGAGACAACTCCACCCGACCTTTGACCGAGTAGGAAAGTAGATAACGGACCTGAATGCGTGAGATTCATGCTCCACGAAGGTGTATGATAAATGAGTGCATATGATGACTTTCTTGCACGAGCGCGCGAACTAGTAACAGTTGAATCGGCAACGGGTGTTCTATACTGGGATCTTGAAACCTACATGCCGCCTAAAGGCATTCGTCTTCGCAGTGAACAGATTGCTGCCCTGTCGAAAATTCAACACGAGATGCTGACCAGCCCTGAGACCGGCAAACTTCTCGAGGCTGCTGAAAAAGAGATGGGATCATACGATGAGGTCCAGAAGAGAAATCTCCATCTTGCCCGTCGGGAATATGATTCGGAAACAAAGGTCCCTGTTGATCTCGTGATGGCAATTGCCAGACAACAAGCAATCACCACTGATGTCTGGAAAAAGGCAAAGGCCGCACAGGACTGGAAAAAGTTCCAGCCCGAACTCAAAAAGATGATAGATCTCACCCGACAGCGGTACGAGATCATTATGGATGTCAAGGGCATTCCGGTGCTCTATGATGCAATGGTAGATGACTACGAGAGAGCGATGACCTCAGCAAAGATCGAGAAGGTATTCTCAGAACTTAGAGATGGCCTGATCCCATTAGCTCAGAAGTGTGCTGATGCAACCAAGGGAACCGACCTCAGTCGTCTTGCCCGGCCAGTCCCAGTCGAGATCCAACGGAAGATCGCCACGGATCTTGCGAATCTTATCGGATATGATACAACATCAAAAGAGGCAGGTGGCCGTATCGATGAGACCGAGCATCCATTCACCACCGGATACTTTGATGATGTGAGAATCACAGTGCATTACCATGAGAAGAATGTCATGTCAATGATATACGCTATTCTTCACGAGGGGGGTCATGCACTCTACGAACAGAACCTCAATCATGATTGGATGTATCAGCCCATTGGTAAAGCCGCCAGCATGGGAATTCATGAATCGATGTCACGATTTGTTGAGAACATCTTTGGACGTACCAATGAGTTCTGGCAATTCTACTATCCCAGACTAAATGAGCTGACCAATAACACATTTGCAGACATTCCACTCGATGAGTTTGTCCGCGCAGTCAATCATGTTCGCCCCTCCAAGATCCGGATAGAGGCGGACGAGGTGACCTATTCATTGCATATCATCATCAGATTCGAGATCGAACGTGACCTGTTCGGTGGAAAACTCGATGTGTCGGATCTTCCACAAGTGTGGAACGAGAAATACGAGAAATACCTCGGTATTGAGATTAAAAATGACTCTGAGGGAGTAATGCAAGATACACACTGGGCCTCTGGGCTGTTCGGATACTTCCCAAGCTACGCCCTTGGTAATGTGTATGATGGGATGTGGCGTGACAAGATCAATCATGATATCCCCGACTGGCAGACACGCATACCCAGTGGCGAGTTTGCTCACATCAAGTCATGGTTGGTTGAGAACATCCATAGCAAGTCCGCCCTCTATGATCCAGCAGACCTCGTTAAACATGTGACAGGAAAAGATCTTGAGGCCAAACCGTTTCTCAGATATCTTGAGGAAAAATACTCTAACCTCTTCGGATTTTAATATACAAGGCAGGGGCATTTTGCCCTTGCCACAAACATAAATCCGTATTAGTGAGATGATACTACCACTCTTGGAGGATAGAGGAAATGAGAAAAATCGATATTAGACTCGAACAGACCAAATATAGTCCCGGATCCAGTATCCAAGGGGAAGTCGTGGTCAATACTGACAAAGAATTCGAAGCAAATCGAGTCACCCTAGAGTTTGTAGGTATTGAAGAGGCAAGAGTCGTTCGTGGCGCAGGTGATTCTAGACGTGTCTACAAAGAAAAAATATTACACATCGATGAGGAAACCATTCTTCACGAGAGCGTGATCATTCCAGAGGGGACGACCAGTTTTCCATTCGAGGTGAATATCCCTAGAAACCTGCCCGAATCATATTATGGTCACTATGGCTCTATCCGATACCAGTTGAGAGCAAAGGTTGAGATCTCGTGGGCGCTGGACCCAAAATGCGAGGTGGATGTCGGAATCATCCACCCACTAGAGCACGTCCCCCCGAAACCCTTCACCAAGTTCATAGATTGGAACGGCCTTGATCAGATTCAGATCGAGATTCCGCGACACACTATCGCTCCACCAGAGCCGTTTCCCATACGCATAATGCTACGAGGCGATCCGAAAATTCGCGGGATTAGGTTTGAGATTCTATTCAAGGAAATTGTATCTCCAAAAGGAAGAACCGAGACCACGACAAGGCAGCTATCAACAGCATATCTAAAGGCGGAAGAGATCTCATACAATAGCTGGATGGACATCAATATGGAGACATCGGAGAAATGGCCTTTACCGTTTTCCTCTCAGCTGATTAAAACAGCATACGTTCTGAAAGTGACTGCAGATATCAGATTTAGATTTGACAGGTCCGTCGAGTTTCGACTTGTGCCTTCTCGACCACCAGCAGAATTGTTTGAACAAGATGATTTCAGCTGGTAGTTGAAAAATAAGACGCCCCAAGAGAAACTGTATCTCTTAGGGCGATAGGTCTCACCGACTATCCAGTGATAGTAAATCCATCAAAGACCAAGGACCCAACAGAAACGCTCCAAGGTAATACTTCAACATCATTACCCATGGCAATGATCTTCTTGTAGCCCTCATAGAAGTTCCCTGCAACAGAAACTGGTTGAACCGAGTGCTTGATCTCACCGTTCTCGATCAGATAGACCGAGGAGGCAACTACCGCGAACTCACCAGTGGCCACATCTGTATGAAAGATGCCCAATGGGAAATCATCAATTAGTAGAGCCTTTCCATCAATAGAACTAATGAGATCATCTAATGAGCGGTCACCACCCACGACTTCGAGATGCTTGGCCCCAACGGACGGAGGAACTTCATACGGAATTGAGCCGCCAAAGATCCCTCCACCTCGGGAAGCGTTGCCAGTAGGTTCTACGCCGTTGGCCCGAGCATAATAGCTATCGAAGAGGAATCCCTTCAAAACCCCGTCCTCAATGACAGTGTTTCTCCGCTGCGGGTGCCCTTCTGCATCGATTGCCATCGTGCCCAAATAATTGGGATTCTGACCATCATCATAGACGGTAAGCGACTTGACTGCGATCTCGTTCCCTAGATGATCACAGAGCGGGGAGACCCCATCAACAACAGCATCGCCCAAGGTAGATCGGGCCAAGCTGGAGGCAATGTATGTCGAGGCCGCAATTGGTTTCCAAACAGTGGGTAACGCCCCAGTGAAGTCTAATTTTTCTGCGCCCAATAGATTCACTGCACGCTGAGCAGCATCCCTACCGAGACCCTCGGTCTTGACAATTCTATCACGTGCCACATCAAATCCGAAAGACCCACGTCTCTCTTCACCGACCATGGCTTGCACATTCACCGACACCATATTATGTCCAAAGCGGGTGGCCTCAAGAATACCACGAGTGTTGCCCAGAGCATAGGCACCCCATGAGGCCGCGGCCTCGGCAGAGAAAATCTTTGCGCGCTCGTCAACGGTCTTTGCCTCGGTGATCATCTCTTCGGAGAATCGAATGAGATCATCCGTACCAAGAGCGAGTATCTCCTTATCAAAGGCACCCTCCTTCCCTCGGCCTGCAGGATCACAAAAGCCTTGGAAACGATTGTCCTCGACAGTCACTCCGGAGGCAATAGAGAGAGCCTCAAAGATGACCAGATCAACTCGATTCTTCGTGATACCAGAGGCACTGGCAAATCCGATACGCTTACCAAGAGCGACTCGTGCAGAGCACCCGGCCACAATACCATCTTTAGCACTCACAATACCCTGAGTGATCTCTGCTGACATCTCATGGCTATAGAAGACACCAACCTCGATCTCCGCATCAGCGTTCAGGCTCTTGCCATACTTGAGAGCAGAATCAGTGACTGCAAGCAGTTCGTCCTTAACTGTATCATAATCCATCATTTGAGCCTCCTATGCTTTCCCTCCAAAGGTCACCCCGTCCACAACTAACTTCGGGCCACCAAGACCAACAGGCAGTGGTGCCTGCCCGGCCTTTCCACAGCCACCAAAGTAACCACTGTAGAGCTGAAGATCACGAGTCGCACCCTCCACATGCCCGAGCATCTCCAGAACGTTCCCTGACAGCGAGACCTCACGTATTGGATATTTGATCTCTCCATTCTCGACCCAATAACCACGAATCGCCTTGAACAGAAAACTCCCGTCGCCCTCTACTTGACCACCGGAGGTCTGAATTGCGTAAACACCAGTACCCAGGAGCTCAAGGGCCTCCTCCTCTGTCAGGTCACCTGCCGCAAAGTACGTGTTGGTCATCCGCACTATTGGCGGAAACATGAATGTTATAGCTCGCGCATTTCCTGTAGGGCTCTGCCCGAGATTTGCAGCCGTGCCACGATTGTGAAGATAGTGCTTTAGGACGCCCTTGTCCAAGACAACTGTATTGTGCGCAGGAGTCCCCTGATCATCAAATGGTACCCACAGACCACCATACTTCTCAATATCAACAATGCCCGAGTCTATGATCGTGGCATGCTCTGTTCCCAGCCGAGTACCAACCTTTCCAGTGAGCGGAGAAAATCCGGGGACTACGAAATCCGCCTCACTTAGATGGCCAAATGATTCGTGAGCAAGAACTCCAACAAGCTGGTTCTCAATCAGGCTTCTGAACTTCCCAGCAGGACAGGGTTTTGCTTTCAATTGTTCGGCGGCTCGTTCGGCTGCATCCTGGCCCATGTTCTCTGGGCTGTGTTCACCCGAGGCAAATGTGTCAACACCAGTTGTGCCACCGAATGATCTGAATCCAACAACCATTCCACCATCCTCGGCTCGCGAAGTAACCTTCACCCGGAGCTCGGTAGTGAGAAAGTCCCACTCAATGTGAGTCCCATCGGAGTTCACCAACATCTTGTGACCATAAAGCTCTCCGTACATTCCTCGGATATTCCGGACGCTCTTGCCGTGGTCTTTTGCACTCTCGACCACTCTATTGACCAGATCGATTTTTTCGGAGATCGACCATTTTTCCGGGTGAATCCCAATTGAGGGTGTGTAGGCAGGTTTAGGTGAAACTGGCTCTCCACGCTCAAATGGAAGCTTGAGCTTTGCTGCACTAAGGGATGCCCGAGCCATCTTAACGGCTTGGCCTACAGCAGCCAGCACACTCTCACGATCTGGAGTTGCCGTGAACGAGAAACCCGAGACCCCTTTGATGTAACAGGTGATTGCGATGCCCATCCGCGATTTTACTTGAATGTCCTTGAAGGTGTCATCTGTCCGGTCAAGTGTCCGAAGAGTGAGATCCTCATACCGTGCCTCGACAAAATCAGCACCCAGACGCTCGCCATGTGCAACACCATCTTCCAAGATATATTTCATAATATTTACCTCGATAATCCCCAAGGTTCAATGAACGAGTAACAATAATCTCTGCAAGTCCTCTTTAGTCAACCAATATATGATTTTGTTTTAACGAATCTCCATGTGAAACGCCCCAGCGCGAGCAATAGCGAACAGGAGTTACACAACAAAGAATGATCAATATCAAGATCAAGTAGTTTTCATTGCAAACGGTCTCGTATGGCCGGGCCAAGTGACCATACATCGCAGTCTAATAAGCAACAATAACACACGATCTTATCGAACCTATGAAGAGCGCCAAAAACACAGAAACTCATTTATCATGCGTAGAGGATCGAATGTCTACAGGCGGATAGGCATCATAAATTGATTTTGCGAGATCCAGAAACAGACTATGGACATTGGTACCATCTTTCGCACTGGCCTCACCATATCGAAAATCCCATCGTTCGGCAAAACTATGACCTTCATCAGGACTCACTTCTCTTGTTTCGCTCTGGTCGATCTTGTTTGCAATCAATAGAGGAATCAGCTCACGACCCTCCCTAGTGGTGATATTCTCCTGTACACCATAGATCCATCGTTCAAGACTGTCGAATGTGGAACGATCCGACACATCATAGACAAATATGACAGCATGGGCACCCTTGTAGTATTGAGTCCGTAGCTCACGAAAATCAGCCTGACCACCCAGATCGATCAAAGTCAAAATTACTGGAGTGAAGGGATCAATATTCAATGCGGCTGCACTGAGATCAACTCCGACAGTCGCCTTATAGTTGGGATCGAACTCATCCAACAATACACGGCGAATAAGTGAAGATTTCCCAACATTAGCGTCACCGACAAGCAAGACTTTGTAGACCGGAACAGGCATAACTTCGTCACCGCATCTTAATTATATCCGGTATTTAGAGATAAAATGATGTATGACATCTCATCTGCCAGCAGAGAAACGATCTTGCCTTTTCGGAACGGCAAGCACTTCCAAACATCATTGTATTATGAAACCAAAACCAAAAAGAGTATCGCTTAGTACGTAGCTTGTGACCATTATGCTAAGATACGAGGGAACTATCTGGAGACCTCCAAGTGAGGCACGAAGCCTGATCTTACAGGCCACAATAGGATGCTCACACAATGCCTGCATATTTTGTGTCTCATACAAAGACCGGAAATATAGAGTGAGGGGAGCCGAAGGGATCACTGCTGATTTGAGAGGTCTCCCAACTTCAATCAAGAATGGTGTTCGTCGCGTGTTCCTTGCGGATGGAAATGCATTAGCAATGACCACTGACGAGATGCTGGCAACACTTCAAGTTCTACAGAAGAACCTGCCTGCACTCGAACGAGTTGGTGTCTATGCCTACGCAAAAGATGTTCGTGACAAAAGCATTAGTGATCTCAGACAACTCAAGGACGCAGGACTCGGAATAGTCTATCTTGGCCTCGAGACCGGTGACGACGAACTCTTGAGATGGTGCCGTAAAGGTGTGGACTCACGAGAAATGATGGAGGCCTGTAAGAAGATAAGGTCGGCTGGAATCCCACTTTCTCTTACGATCATACTTGGCCTTGGTGGCCTCGAGCATTCTGAGCAACACGCAAAGGCCACTGTTCAAGTCCTCAACAAGATAGACCCCGAATATGTTGGGGCACTGACACTGATGATCCCAAGAGGCACGCCATTGTATGAGATGACTCAGCGCGGCGAGTTTGAACCCATGCGCCCATTTGACATTCTGAGAGAACTGAGAACACTTGTTGAGGGGATACATCTATCCAATTGCGTCTTCAGGACCAATCATGCATCAAATTACTTACCGCTCGGCGGCACTCTGAACCGGGACAAGTACAAAATCCTTGACACCCTGGACACAGTA
Source organism: Candidatus Thorarchaeota archaeon (assembly GCA_021498125.1). Taxonomy (NCBI): domain Archaea; kingdom Promethearchaeati; phylum Candidatus Thorarchaeota; species Candidatus Thorarchaeota archaeon. The sequence continues at coordinate 45,784 of JAIZWL010000004.1, forward strand.
CTTGAAAGACATGATGACAGTGTGCTGCGGCCATCAGGTCTCAGAGGCCTATAAAATTCAGAGGGGAGTACTTTCCAAAAAATGAAAGAGGCATCAGCACGTTCTTGTGAAACGCATTGAAACGTATGGGAGATCCATCTTCCACAGGAATCAACATCGCCAGAATTAATTCCATGACACTGACTGGTCAAGACCACCAGCAGATATGGTCCACAATATGTGACGGCCGTATTGCTCAACACAAAGACTGTTACCTTGTTGCACCGACAATTAGGAGAACGACACCCAGTCCGATCAGTGCGAGCATCGTCTCAGAGAAGAGATAGCCGCCTAGAGTTATTGAATACAGATTAAGCATGTAGAGATATGTAGTGACCTGCTCCAGAGCAGTCACACTGAGTACGGCTGCCAGTACCGGAAGCAGCCCAACTATAATCAAGATCAATCCAAAAATCACAAGTCCTTTTCCCATAGAGATCATCTCCCATAGGAATACTATCTTCACGTCCTGACTGATAACTTCGCGCATACTTCGGAGCTGAATTGTTTGATACTATAGTATATCCAAGGCTTAAGGTAATTTAATGAAATGGCGGATGAAACATAAAATGGTATTTAAGTAAACCCGCATAATCTAATTCGCGCTTTGGTTGGTCGTATCAACTTGATTAAAAAGGGGAAAGTTCGATGAAGAAAGTACCATTACTATTTTTAATTATGCTCATTGTTAGTACGCCATTTCTTTTGATGGTTGCACAATCAACATCTACCACGGAGGGAACATCTCAGCCCAAATCCTATGCATTCAGTAAAACACAACCTGAGAATGGAGGGGTGAACATGATGTTCTTTACCGAAACACCATCTTCGGAGGACGCTCTGTACTATGTGTGCCGACGTGGATCGAATACGGTAGCCTACTTTGGGAAGTCCGCGATTAAGTACATTTCAGAGAATACTATCTTCACTCTAAAATTTCCGGGAAGTAATTTGGTCATTCCACAGGGACAACAACCAACGAAATCAATTACAAATTATTTGTATGGTGATGATCCATTAACTTGGAAGACGGATGTTCCGAATTATGAAATACTTCAATATCCTGAAATATATCCGGGGATTGACCTTGTCTATAAGATCCAGAACGGCAATCTGAAGTACGAGTTTGTAGTGCACCCTCATGCCGATCCGACGGTTATCCGGATAGAGTACGTGAATGCTGATAACATTGACATCATTGATAACAGTATCATAGTTACTCAGAAAGGACACCAGATCACGGACACTGAATTATATGTATTTCAAAAAGCAGGAGCGGTTCCGATAGAATGCATGTTTACTCAGATCGAAGACAAGACCGTTGCGTTCCAATTGAGTGCATATGATAACTCAAAGCAGTTGGTCATAGATCCGGTTTTACTGGTATATTCGTCATTTCTAGGTGGTTCTGATTTCGAAGCGGCTTCGGAAATTAAGGTCGAAAACGGATATATCTATGTGGCGGGAACCACCCAATCTGCTAACTTTCCCACAGCCAATGCACTCAACTCAACTTATGGTGGAAACTTCGACGGCTACGTAACAAAACTCTCTCCTGATGGGCAATCATTAGTATATAGTACATTCATTGGTGGTGCCAATTATGACTACATACAGGGGATTGCAGTGGAGCAAGGAGAGGTCTACATTACAGGATATTCAAACTCCGTTGATTTTCCCACAGTCAATGGATATAATTCAACCTTTAGTGGAGATTATGATTGCTTTGTAGCCAAGTTATCTCTTGACGGACAGTCCCTTATCTATAGTACCTTCATCGGAGACACGGACTTAGATGTTGCAAATGACATTATTGTGCAGAATGGCTATGCATATATTACTGGACGAACCAAGTCGGCAGGATTCCCTACTATTAACGGATTTAATACAACCTATGGTGGAGCATGGGACTGTTTCGTAACCAAGTTGTCTCGTGATGGAGGATCGTTATTGTACAGCACCTTTGTTGGCGGTTCTGATGATGACTATGGTCAGGCAATTGCCATCTTGGAGGGAGAAGTCTATGTTGTGGGAATTACCAAATCCCCGGAATTCCCAACAATAAATGCTTCAGACTCGACCCACAATGGCGCATGGGACTGCTTTGTACTCAAATTGTCCGGTGATGGACAGACATTGATGTTTAGTACCTTCATCGGAGGGAATAACGATGACCTTGGAGTGGATATTGCAACAGCAGAGGGAGAAGTTCTCATTACAGGCCACACAAATTCCTCGGACTTTCCAACAGTCAATGCATATTCATCCAACTACAGAGGCGGAGAGTACGACTGCTTTGTGACTAAGCTCACAGACGATGGGCAAGCAATGATATATAGCACCTTCATCGGCGGGTCGGACATAGATGAGGCAATGGGACTTGCTATAGCAAATGGCGAAGCATACATCACTGGAATTACTGGTTCAGCAGACTTTCCAACAGTCAATGCATATGATTCAACATTTAGTGGTCATTCGAACTGCTTCGTGACCAAGATTGCCAGTGATGGAAAAACATTAGAATATTCTACCTTTCTTGGGGATTCCGATCAGGTCCGGGGAGAGTCCATCTTCGTAGAGAATGGTTTCACATATATCTTTGGCACAACTATGGAAATTGGTTTCCCACTGGTAAACCCCTATGATTCAACCACAGATAAGGGAACAGACAGCTTTGTAGCAATAATAAGTGAAGAAGAAGACAGTGATTTCGACGGACTGACTAATTGGGACGAATATATCATCTACGGCACAAATCCCAATTGTATTGACACTGATAATGATAATCTCAACGACGCTTTCGAGATTCAGATAGGAACCAGTCCACTTGCAAATGATACAGATGGGGACACGTTCCTCGACTGGTACGAGATCCAATACGGCTCAAATCCGCTTGATCCTACAGATTATCCGGGAGCAACAGCAACCAATACTACCACATCTGTGACTGATTCGCAAAATCTGAATCTACTTTGGCTTCTGGTCGGAATTGCCATTATTACAAGTGTCGGAGCAGTCATGGTTTCAATTATCAGTTGGAGAAAGTCCAATCGATGACTCATCAATAAGGTACAACAACAAAGAAGGGATCACTTGTAGTTGCTCAGTGATCCCCTAAATTTTATTTCTCTATAAAAAATGGCCTTCTATCATTTATTTTTAAAATATAGGTCGCAAACAATTTAATTATCCTATTTTCTAATTTGGCTCAAGCAGTGAAAGAGATCATTCTCAACTGTCCGCGACCCCCGATCACAATAAACACTTGAAAACAAGTGTCAGAAATCAGTGCATCTACCGCATCCATGAAATCAGAAGAATAAAACGAAGATTCATAACTACAAAGGCCACGAGCCAATCAGTCATGTTTGGAGAACGACAGCATTGATGGATGTCATCACTATCAGTTACAGTACAAGCGACGGCCTGACAAAAGAGGTCGAACTGGATATAGACGCGGAGGAGCTGGATCTCTCGAGGCAGAAGATTACAAGCATCGATCTTACACCGTTAAAGGATGCAAAGGAATTACGCGCGCTCAATCTAGCATTTAATCGGATGGTTTCGATTGACCTGACGGGGCTCGATGGCTGTTCAGCCCTGGAGGAACTGATACTGACAAAGAACAATATCCAAGAGATCGATCTGCGTCCCCTTGGGTCATGCCCTGCACTTCGAGAGTTGAACGTAGGAGGCAATGAGATATCCTTCTTGGACCTCTCACCACTATCGAATTGCACGCATCTTGAACGACTGAGGCTCTTTGGAAATAATCTTGACTCGATAGATTTGACTCCATTATCTCGATGCACCGAACTGAAGATGCTCGAATTGGAACATAACAACATGCCCGAGATCGATCTTCGACCATTATCCAAGTGCACTAATCTGACTCAGATTAATTTAATGTATAATAATTTCACGGCTATTGATCTGACACCTCTCAAGAACTGCAAGCGACTCAAGTTCCTCTACCTGCATCATAACGTCCTCAAGAGCATTGACCTCACACCTCTGGCAAATTGTGAGGACCTGACGATCATCAGACTTGGTGGTAACGAACTCACAAGTATTGATCTCGAACCTTTAGCGAAATGTAAGAACCTGCGCAGAGTAGGTCTCGCAATGAACGCACTTGAGAGCATCGATCTGCGACCCCTAGCCGAATGTCAGGAACTTAGAAGTCTTGATGTTGCAGGAAATCATCTCACGTCGATCAATCTCGAGCCACTCGCCGATTGCACTGCTCTTGAAGAACTCTACATCCATAGTAATCATCCAACGGAGAATAACTTCAGTAGCGTCAATCTTACACCACTATTATCATGCCCGGATCTTGAGGATCTTGGTGTTCCCGATGACGCGGACCTCATCATCGATAAATCGTATCGAGGTTCAGACTATCCACCTGCCATCGAAGAACTCGTTGAGGAAAAGAGGATAAAGTGGGAATAGACCAGGCGCACTCACGACAGTACTTTTTAGGAAAGAGAACATTATGGGACTGGTTGATGAGTCATGGTTGTAGAAATTGATGATACTACCAAGGAACAAGTAATGGAGCTCTTTGAGGTCCTTGAACATGATGTGACTCTACATGTCTTTGTTGACGATCACGACTGTCTATATTGTGGCGACACGCAAGCATTAGCAGAAAATGTGGCGGACCTCTCTGACAAGGTGCACGTGAAGGTCTATCCGGGTGATCTCAATGATGAACGGGCAAAAGAAATGGGCGTGAAATACCATCCCGCCATTGTGGTTCACGGTGAGCGCCCCTATAATGTACGCTTCTATGGAATTCCTGCCGGTCACGAGTTCGGAGCCTTGATTGGAAGTATCACAGATGCCTCACGAGGGATCGCACCGTTTTCTGACGACGTGATAGCTGACATAAAATCAATTGACAAACCGATCCATATCCAAGTCTTTACCACACCGACCTGCCCGTATTGCCCAAATATGGTCAGACTCGCCCATCAAGCAGCGATTCTCAATCCGTTTATCGAGGCGGATATGATCGAGGCACTAGAGTTCAAGGAGCTATCCGCCAAATACGCAGTGTTCGCAGTGCCAAAGACTATCTTCAATGAGGATGTCTCGATAGAGGGTCTCACACCACCAGAAATTCTGGTTGAGAAACTCTTCGAAGCTGTAGACAAGATATAGACATTTGACCATGTGATTCTGACTGTGCCAGGATCCTCAATTTTTATTATACCAGTTCCAATTACTTAAATCAAAAGTAAGGGATAAGAAAAGCGAGAGGTTGAGAATCATGAACACAGAAGAAACATTGGAGTTTATAGATCGCCAGATTGAATTAGAAGAACGAATCATCCAGATAGTCGAAGAGAACGTGGGAAAGCTTGGAAACGCCTTCCTCAAAGACCTGCTCATAGGAATCTCTCAGGACTCTCATAAACACAAGGCGCTCCTCCAATCTCTTCGAAAAGCTGTCGAGGGGCCGACTCCATTTATCAGCACACAGGAACGCGATAAGATAGCAAAAGGGATTGACAAACATATCGAACTGGAAAGGCAGGCTGTTGAAACCTACACCAAGCTGATGAATGAGAGCGAGAATGATCAGGTCCGAACAATTGCAGCCATCATTAGAGAGGACGAACTACGACACCATGCAATGCTCAAGGAACTCCACAAGACGATTGTGGAACCTGAAACCCTGACTGAGGACATGATCTGGGATATCATGTGGAAAGATTCACCGTGGCATGGTAGCCCGGGAGGCTAATAATGCCGCTACAAAAGTCCGAGCACAAAAATCATTGTGTGAATTTCTCGATGAGTCTCATGAACTTAAAGTCGAGAGATTCGATGCCAATTCCAGTCTTGGCAGAGATTAATTGAGTATCCATGCCGTAAGGCTCTGCAAGGCGTGCTATCTCGGACTCGATATGGTCGAAGGGAGGCTCCAGGAGATCAATCTTGTTCCCGACAAGAATGAAACGTTCACCGTCGCCTTCCTTCAGTCGTAAGTTGCTGTTTTCTTCAACCATGGGAATCCAATAACCAAAGAGGGCATCAAGTGTGGACATCCTACTCACATCAAAGAATAGCAGGCCGACCTTGGCTCCACGAATCATACCCTTCAGGGTTTCGATAAATCGCATCTGACCGCCAAAGTCCCAGATTGATAGAGTGACAGCACGACCGTCAGATAATGTGACTTTCTTTGTGTCAAAACTGGCGCCGACAGTGGTCCTCAAGCTTGCCGGATCAGGAAACGATCCAGTCGTCCATCTGCTAGTGAATGAAGTCTTACCGCATTCAGTATCTCCAAGAACGACCGCCTTTAGAATCGCCATCTGTGTTTCACCAAGTTAAGTTCTCTCTATCAAATGTTTCCTTTTATTTTACGTTATTCGTGCCGGACGCGAACGTTTGAAACGTCGTGGACTACTCAACATCATTGCAACAGTTGCAACAATCAGAACAGTCAGTAATATGAGGAGAGGCACAAAAAAGCTGATGATAATGATAACGCCTAATAGAACTGATGCAATATTAAACGATATAAAATTGTATGCAGCCCTTTTTGCCCCGAGTCGATATAATCGCCATGAAGTACGCCCATAAGCAAAGATACCAATGGAAACTTCAATAAAAATAAAAATGCCTATAACTTCGAAAGTCCAACGATCACCACGGATAAATGGGTGCCCTAAAACTGCAAGCATACTGATGTTTGCAAGTAACAGCCTCCGAATATGGCGATGACCTTTCTGCACAATTGTTGCAATCCCAGACATGATAAAAGATGAGGCGGCAATTGTTCCAAGGATCACTTCAAGCCAAGAGAGAAATTCTAATGTCACGTGCGGGCGGAATGCAAAAGCTCTGTCAACACAAGTAAAAACAATTGCAATTGAAATGGAGACCAGTGCAATAGTTATGTATGTTGGAACAGTAGCATGCGTAGATGACGCCTGTTCCGCAAAGAAATCAATGGAAAAGATGGTCGCTAATATCGGAATATTGGCGACGAATATGTAAAGTGCAATATCATAATCTCCCGCAATGATAGTCCCAACAAACAGACCCGATGATAACACAAGTGCATAGATCCCGACAAACAGTGTAATAATCGTGCGGGGTGGCCTAAGTAGAGATGCCAACAAGGAGGCTGCCATAACAATGGGAACAAATACAAAAAGAAAACTTTGAACGTCACTGTAAAGTGTCTTTGAAGTTGCAAGGTACCAGAAGATAAGGAATGTTGACTCTAAAGTCAAAAGACCACCTGCAAAAGGTCCGGGGGATCTACTGAAAATCCATATGCTTGCAATTATCACGAGAATCATATTAAGTGCAAGAAGAGTTATGAAAATAATAGAGGGAACACCTCTCTGATTCACAAATAATATTATTAGCTGAGAAACAATTCGGATCAGTGTGTATGCATAGATAACATAATGAATGCGCTTATTGTCAGTAGCTATGTGCACGATCGAATTGATTAGGGCCATCATAAATAAGAGAACCCAGGTTCGTTGAACCATAAGCGAATCAGTATATGATGCAACAAGAATAATCAGGCCCATGAAAAATGAGGCAATGCCAAAGAATACTAGTGCCCTAAACGTGGACGACGACACACGGTCACGAACCAAATAGATCCGCCGGGAGTACACAGCAAGTGCGCCCAGCATTAGGAAGAACGCAACGTGTGCACTGACAATAAGAGCTAAATTGAAATCCACTTAGACCGCCTCCTGATCAAGATCAGTACCCCTCAGAATTCGAATGAAACGGCGCACAGGGTTTCCAGGTGCGCTGAACATGAGCATCACGATGGCAACAATTTGCAGCACGGGATCCATAATAAACGGCATTCTATCAGAGAACATAGAGACCAGTCCTGCGGATATTGCTCCAACAATAAAGATCACAAATCGTACTGCGACTCTGCCATGACCCATTTTGACTAGACGCCATGCAAGTCGTCCATATGCCACAGCCGCAATTAGAATGAGAATTAGCATGGGGAGATAAAGAATAGAAGAGTCGTAGCGACCAGAATTGATCCATGGATTCATTAGTAGGACCAGCGGCACTCCAATCACGATGAGTAAGTCTGTAATAGGTTCAGTAACACGCTCACTATAAGTAGTTGACAAAGCCGCCAACAAAAATACTGAAACAGCAACTACTCCAAGAATCCAATCCATGAAGATGATCCATTGGTCCCAATTACCATGAATTTTCATGAGCAAGATACTATCCCAAGGCAGACCAACGGCAGGTGAAGTGCCATAGGAATACGCCCAGTTTGTCCAATGGGTCTCCACTAACAACCCGATTGAAAACAGTGTGATTGCAATATAGAGTGGGGTTCGCGTATGAGTGTGCACAGCCTCTGCAACAAAATACTCGAATGGCAATACAAGTGCCAATGAGACCATGTATGCAAAAAAGACGAAGATATAGATCCCTGCATCACCAGCAACAATGGCGGCATATATGACCGGAATAGCAAGTGTGGTCCCAAAGAAGATGAGAAATAGGGAGGGAATCATTCGCCATGGCTTTAGCATAGACGCCAAGATAGCAGCAATAAATGTCACACCCAACACAGCACCTGGAAAGTAGTGAGGCTCAATTAATATGAAACCATACATCACGGTGAAGTACAGCGGAACCGTGATCAGCGCAATTCCAAGTGAAGAATACGTGAATGGTGATGGTGAGACCATATGAAGTCTAATTGTCAAGAGGAAAAGTACTCCGACAATGATGACCATTGAGAAATACTTGAATGGGCCTGCGGGATCAAGGGCGATCAGGAAGAGAGAACTGAAATAAAATGTAATAAAAGTGGCTATTGCTTTGATCCGGGTAGTACGCGATTCAAAGATGATCTCAAAGAGAGAAAGATCTAGCAGCAATGGCCCAAACGAAAACAGAACCCGACTCAACATGAGATTTACTACAGAGAGAGAAATCGAGACCTGATATACTACTGCGGACAAACCAAATAAGATCAAAGCCCTCTTTGTGGCCGAACCAAGTCGGTGAGATGTCCGTCTATATGATTGCACAAAGATTGCGAGTGAGATTGCCATGATAACACTCGAAACAACCAACGATATCTGAAGAGCAAGAAAGAAGTCCATTGAAACCAATCACCACCTATCGCCATAGATCGCCGATCTCACGGCCTCGTCGCTTCAATGCCTTTTCTACTTCTGAAGATAACACCTCGTCGGAAGCAGTTGGTTCCTTGAGAATGGTCTTCAGTGCATCACCCACTTCTCGTTCGCCATCTCCCTCACAAATGAAAAGAATCTCATCGGTAGTCAGATAACCAATCACACCTTTATCGGATTTCATGAACATCGGCTGCCCTTGTGTACTTGATCCTCCAGTTCGTGATAATGCTGCTGAAACTAATTGCAGGATACCAGTCAACAGTGCAATTCGCTCTTCTCGTGCCTCGTCTCTAGGATAAATCAATTTAGAGTCCATACTCTCAAGTTCCACGCGTGCCACTAATCGAACTACCATTCTTATTCGCCTCCAAAAGCTTTCGAGACCCAGTCAAAATCGGATTTCGGCTTTGATTTTTCCTCACCAGAATAAAGAGGAATGACAACGTCCCTGATGCCCAAGCCATCGCCTGAATTATAGAGAGTCACAAGGAGGTCATGACCATTCTCGCATTTTACAATGAGGGTCGGAGAACGCCCCTGCTCGATGATCCGATTTCTTATCTCTGCGGCTTCCTCATCGGTCATTTCTATTTCGGCGGCGCCCTTGCACTTCGGGCAAGAAAAATGCAGCTTCATCACAAAATCCTCGAACCACCTTGCTAATTTTGCCTTTTTAACATAGCTTGGACGAACTTGTCATGGGATAAAAATTTATTAGCACGCTTTTATCAAAGGCGATCTTTGAGAGGCACGTGGTGATTTCAAAAAAGAACTATACAGTACATTCTAATGTGACTGCCATATCGAAAGATAGATTCGAAACAGATAAAGAACGATTAACTACACACTTCATTAGCACATATGAGATAGAAGATGTCTGCAATATTGAATAAAATATAAAAAAGATGGCGGCGTTCTAGAAGGGATACCCTATGAATGACAACATTCAGAATACAGAAGACCAACTACGAAACCTTCAGGGAATCGCTCACCAAGTCGTCGTCCTACGAAATGTATCTCGTTTATTCTCAAATCCTGAAGACAACCTGAACTCCGTGCTATTCAAACTTGTGCACATGATACCGGAGGCATTTCAATTTCCCAACCTCATTGGTGTCCAGGTCGCTATTAATGATCAATCGGTCACTACAGATAACTTCTCTACGACCCCATGGTCGATCTCTGCGGACATCATCTCTCATGGCACTAGTATAGGTAAAATTCAGGTTGTGTACGTTGAGAGACCATCGGAAACAAAGGGTGACCCCTTCAAAAAAGGTGAGAAAGACTTTCTCGAAACCATCGGAAAGGAACTGGGCATATTTATCGAACGTACTAAATTATGGAGAGTCCAAGATCAACAGAGACACGAACTCGAAATCTATGCCTCCTTACTCCGCCATGACCTCCGTAACGACCTCGGTGTCATTCTTGGGTACGTGGATATGGTAAAGCTGACCGCCCACGACCCACAGATCATTGAAACGGTCACCGCAATCGAAGCCGCCAGCCAACGAATGCTGAACATCCTCTCTGCCTTTGGAAAAATGCCAACAACCACTGAGCCAAATATAACAAAAATATTGGAAACTTCGATCTCGCAGGCTCGTGCTGCAGAACCAAAGATGACCATCGATCTACAGATAGACCCTGCCGTCAAGGAGAAGGAGATACCAAAGAGCCGACTGCTCCCAATGGTCTTTGACAACCTCTTGAGAAATGCATCAACCCATGCAGGAATCGAAGCTACTGTCACCATTACAGTAGGTCTCGAAGGGGATTACGTCCGGATCGTGGTTGCGGACGATGGACCCGGAGTGGCCGACACGATCAAGGACTCTCTGTTTGAGAAGGGGGTCTCTACGAGAGGTGGAGGACTCGGACTGTATCTATCACGCGAGATCGTAAAGTCAATTGGCGGCTCCATCCGTCTTCTTGACACCGAAAAGGGTGCGGCCTTTGAAGTGATGCTTCCAATCGTCTCAGTTCTATGATCAGAAGGTCCTCACTATACCAACCATCACCAGTAATCCCCGGTCGTTTCACGAGTGCCTGATATCAATTCAAATTATGAGCAATTGCACCAACACGTTGAACTTCAAGATCACACCAAAGTCTAAGAGGGGAGGAATCCCGTTCGTGATGTGCATGTCTCACAGGTGTCAAAGCCACCACCTGGGCAGTTTGCTACAATGTTCCCTCCGTGCTTTATTCCCCATTCCTGCATAGCTATAAGAGTAGGTCTCAGATCAAGTCCTTTCTCGGTGAGCCGGTAACTGACCGATGGAGGAGTGCGTGAAGTGTCAACGATTCGGACAAGGATCTTCTCGGTCTCTAATTCTCGCAGGCGTTCGGTCAATATCTTTGGACTGATCCAAGGGAGTAATCGTTGAAGCTGACTAAATCTGAGACCATTCTTAGCACTAGGCATCATAAGCATCTGGAGAAGCAACAATGTCCAACGTTTTCCTAGGATCTGAGAGGCAATAAAGACAGGGCATTTGAGCACCGAGGACTTGTCAATTTTCATCGTGTTCACTATATTTTGTATATTAGGTAACTAAAATAAAGTTATAGCATGATGATGCAGAATCCAACACGGACAGACCCGCATCATCATTTTACTCTACAAAGCACAGCGTGATCAATTGAGCTTGAAGTCGATCTTGCAGATGTCCCCGGTCTTTAGGTCAATATGACTCATCTGCAAAGCCTTGCCAGTGACTGTAAGAATAGCACCACGTACTACACCACCAACAGGACAGGCAGTATGACCTTCCAAGTCATACCCCCCAACCCTGCGCGGACAGATCAGGCAATCCTGCACAATGACATGGGCCACATCATCTTCGAAATAGACCTCAAGATCTTCAGCAATCTGGACCACATTCATAAGCTTCTCGAGGATTTTCTCGACAGGGTCTCGAGGAGAAACGACCTTCTGCCTGAGCATCTCTTTACCCATCTCTTGACCGATCCACGACCCAAGAATATCCATTGCGCCCTGTGGATCCATGTCAGGGTTAAGCAATATGTCCCGAGCCTTGACAAGGCCCGCACCCATACCTATCACTACACGATTAAGGTAACTACCAGTCGGATCTTTCTTTTTTCTGAACCTGAACAAATCATCACACCCCTAAGCTCGCCTTACTAGTCCTTCTCGAACATACCGTTCACAGATGTCTTCAATCTGCTGAAGGTTAATTCGTTCACCTAGTGCCCGTTCTACTCCCACGACCTGCCGCCTAATCTGGCTGATGCAAATAGTCCCTGACTCACAGACTGCCTTGAGAACAGCCTTGTCAAGGATGAACGAGGACTTCTCTCGTTCTTTGACCTCATCATAAGAATAGAGCGCTTGATAACACGGTTCGCCAAATTGTTCTGAGAGAGATGCCGCCACAGTATCCTTGGATACCAATGTGACCTCACGTGGTACATCAAATTTGAAGCTGTCAGGACACTCAATTCCCCGAACGCGAAGTTGACGATCAATGTAAACGACAATTGCATGCAACGGATCACCGTGTACAAACATGATCCGAAGGATTCCATCAGGACTGTTCCCGAACTCGTCCTCTGATACATCAATCGAGACTGGCTTATTGCATTGCTCACAATGTACCGTTACCTGTGCCATATTTTGTAACTCCTATCATGACCCTCATTCATTGGATGTCGCTGACTCCTATCAAGAGCCGAAAATTCTTGAGAGAGAACTGCTAAGAATACAAGTCCAAACCATATTAACGTTATTAAGACAACATTGTCAGTAAAATTAATAAAATTCATGATGCGACCATCTCCAGAATTCGTTGCCTAAGCTCGGGAAAGTTGAGACCTGTCTTGGAACTCACCAAAATGAAATCAAGGCCATACTCTTCGGCGGACATGCGTATGTTTTCGATGTCGAGATGATTTGCTGCATCAATCTTATTTCCGACAAGGACTTTTTTCTCTGGGGGGAGGAAAGTGATAAGATCCAGCCATATTCCAATCCGAAGGATGGATGAGACCACAGTGCAATCAAAGACCACAAGTGCGGCCTTAGCACCAGTCAGTAACGGGCCTTGAAAAAACCTGAATTGCTTCTGGCCCCCAAAATCAAAACAGGCGACCTTGATCATAGTCGAGTCATCCGGAGCAATCGACCACGTGTCAATATCAAATCCCACGGTCATTGTTTTCTCAACATATGTATTCGTAATGAGCCGCGCAATCAGGGTGCTCTTACCGACACCACCATTGCCAACAACTGCAAGCTTGTATAGTTTGTGCGCGGTCAATAACAACATCCATCCACATCGAAACTTTGTGCAGTAGTGTGCATTTGCCTTTTTTAGTATAATGTGGATATTTCCATTGGTAGAATCAAAAATATCTTAATGCATAAATTGAAAGACGTATTTGTTACAATTCGAAATCTTAACGCGATTAATAAATACCGACCTGAAGACTAAACCTTGCCACCTTACGGGAGGCCGCTAAGAGCCATCGACACGACAGGTTCACTCTCCAAACCTTGGATGATCGCAACTGGCAGATGAGGCGTATCAAAACCAACCCCGATATTCCCCCTGTTGTCGACCATGATCAGACCTACTTCACCAGTAGTACGATCTCTAGCGACTCGCATAATCTCAGTTGTTGCCTCTGTAATGGACATCCCTTCCTCTACATAACGAATGGCCATTCGTGCCATGGTGACCCGAAGAATTTGCTCTCCGCGACCAGTACAACTTGCTGCTGCGATCTCATTTGCATAGACCCCAGCCCCAATGATGGGCGAGTCACCAACGCGACCGGGTAGTTTCCCAGTCCAGCCACTTGTGGAAGAGCCTCCTGCAACATTCCCGTGTTGATCAACAGCCACACAACCTACAGTATCACAGGCTTGAGCGAGAGAGGTGAGACCTGTCGTATCGGGTCTTTCCTTGGGGCGATAGCCCTCAGAGATCATTCGCTGATAGATCTTGAGAGCACCATCGGCTGCAAACTGCATGTTTGGAGTTCGCTCAAGGACATAGCGTGCTAAAGAAATCGGATGGACCACACCCTGCACAGCCATGATTGCACCGCTCTCAAGTCGAGAACCATCCATGATCATTGCATCAAGCTCGGTGTATCCCTCTGCATTGGGTGTGGCGCCTCTGCCCGCCGTGAAGAGAGTGGTCTCCTCAAGAACCCAGATGGCTGCCTCTACAGCATCAAGGGCAGAACCTCCATTGGTCATCACACAGTGACCTTTTTTCGCAGCACGACGGACGGCATCGAGAATCTCATCATGATGCTCCTTGAATTCAGTAGCTCCACCATGAACAATGATCGCGGGAAGACTCAGAATCATCACCACGTTACAAAGACGAAGACGAAGAGAAAAATGTACCTCAACGGATAGCGAAGAATACCAGTTTTCCGGAATAGTTACCTGCGCTCACATATGAGGGGAGAAAATAGTCCAGTTGGCCAATTTAAAGTGCAAGCAAAAAAAAGGATCGCCTGTTAAAACAAATGCAGAGAAACACAAGAACGTGGTGAAAAATAAACAAAGTACAAAACGTGGGGATTGTGAGTGGCCTTATCATACGAATTAGTGACATCAATAAACCACACCATGACGAGGACTGCATCCCCTCATACCTCCCCCTCCCCCTACACTCTACAAAGAAGTCCTCGAAATTAAGCGGTCACCTGCACAACCACCAGCTCCCCTCTTTTTCCTCTCTCGCAGGTGGCCGCCACCGGAACGATCGAATGGAACTTCCGCAATCAGAAGCCCATTCGATGTAGTTCTTGTTCAAGGAAATGCTTTGTCTGTTGGAGATTGGTCCATCGCTCTGCAAAGTTCTCCGGATCAATGCGCTGTTCACGATACATGCGTACAATATCTTCGATCTCAATGCTGGTCTCGGTAATCCGATCTCGATACATCTGTGCCATGATTGCGGCATTTGCCTCCTCGGTCTCGCTTGGTTTCTGAACCGAGATGATCTGGCCGTCCATGATGCGATATATCCGGTCCGTCTGTCGAGCAATTGCAGGGTCATGAGTCACTATGATGACAGTCTTACCCATCTCCTTGTTGACACGATGAAGGAACTCAACAATCTTAGCACCAGTTTCGGTATCAAGGTCACCAGTTGGTTCATCGCAGATCACAATGGGCGGATCATTTGCAAGGGCTGCCGCAATTGCAACACGTTGCTTCTCTCCGCCTGAGAGCTCGTCAGGCTTGTGCTTCATCCGCAGGTTCAGACCAACGATGTCGAGAAGTTCAGTGACTCGCTTGCGTCGCCTTTCAGCAGGGGTATTGATCGCCAACATTGAGAGCTCAACGTTCTCGTAGGCGGTCAAGGTCGGAATCAGATTGAGTGTCTGAAAGATATGACCGACCATTTTCTGTCTAAGCGCTCCAAGCTCGGCCTGACTTGCGCCTGAGATCTCACGTCCTGCAACCCATACTTTGCCAGCTGTGGGATGAGCAAGACCACCAAGAATGTTGAGGAGGGTGGTCTTACCGGAACCACTAGGTCCAACAATAGCGATCATCTCACCCTCTTCGATTTTCATCGAGAGGCCACGAAGGGCCTGAATCTCAACATTTCCGATTCTGTAGACCTTCACAAGGTCTTCTGTTTCTATGTAACTAACCATTTTTGTATCACTCCCTTAAAATGTTAATTTTATCTTCAGTTAATCTCGAAGCCATGATGACAGGAATCAAGGCTGCAAGGACTACTGCCAATACAACACATGCCATGCTGAGTATTGGAATCAGACCCAAGACAATCCTCGGGCGGACCAGTGCATTCGTGTTTTGACTATTATTGGAAATATCTCCAAATAGCTGGACAAACCCTGTGCCTATCCCAAGAATAAGCGAGAAGAGAACCATCACCAGAACTTCTCCAAAGAGCACTTTGAGAATCTGTGATCGACTAAATCCTCTCACCCCAAGGAGAGTGACCTCGTATTCTTTTTCTTTCAGGGTAAGGCCAATGACAAGCCCAGTACCGATCACTGCAAGAGCCACTGCAAAAGCAATCCCAATCCAACTGGATCGAATACCTGCCATTTGAAAGGCGTCATTTTCTAAATTAATATTCCGAGTTGTAATAGAATCCGTTGACGTCACTTCAGGATAGAGGGCCTTAATATCCTGCTCCAGTTGCGTACCGTTTGTAGACGGAGCCGTCTTGATCAAGATGTGGGGTGTTGCATATTTAGCCCAACTCTGTGACTTGATAAAGGACAAAGGCACAAATGAGGGGTAATTACCAGAGAACGCAAAGCTACCGACCATATCCTCTAAAGGACTCGCAAAACCTACAAGTCCAACAATGGTCATCTGATGAATACCATTTGAGGGATCGCGGACAGTGATCTTGTTTCCAACACGAAGCTCTAGACTGCGCGCAAGAGCAATGGTGAGAACGATCTTATCCCCTGTGAAATTAGAAAATATTTGGTCAACAGGCGCTCCTGAAAACCACGAGTCTTCATAGAATGCTGTATCTCGCCATGTCGTGGCGTTTATCCCTCGGACTTCCAGTGATCCTCGGACCGTACTCAGCGTGATCCATTCTTCATCCGTGATATGGGTCACCCCATCGATCTGAGCGATCTTGTTCAAGTCCGCACCGGTCACGTTTGTACCAGTCGGGAAGATGGCATTGACATCAGATCCAACATTGTAGAGATTAGTTCTGTAAAGTTGATCCTGCTGTGAGAAGAGACTGCCCACACTGAAGATCCCATAGGACACTATGAGCGAGACAACAAAGACCAATGCGGCATTACGCATGGGATTTCGTTGAACATTTCGAGTAGCCAGCTTTCCAAAGGTGCCAAAGAATCTCTTGGCAGATTTGACGATGCCCTCTTGGAATTTTTGGGAGCCGCGTAAGAGAATCTTAGTCAACCCATAGAGGAACATGATAGGTCCAATAAAGTTGAGTAGTAGATCCACAGGAGACCAAAGTGCAACCACGATAAATAATAAGAAATTAACGCGCAATGAACTCGCCAACAATGTAGCCATATTGATACCCAGTGCCCACACTATGATCTTGTAGGTTCCCAACGCCAAGGCGATCCTTGGGAACAGATGCTTGTATTGTCGCTGCTCTTCGATATAGACGTACTGCTTGAGTGCATCTAATGGTTCCAGTTTCGACGCACGATCCGCAGGTCCGCGGATAGACCAGCGCGCGAGAATTAATGCAAATATTATTACAACTACACTGTTCATGAGATGTCCTGATATGGATCCTAGTAGATTTGTCAGTGAGGCATTCGCAATGATCATTGCCGTACCCGTTCCAGCAAAAAGACCCACGACCCCAGCGATGAGACCTATGATAACGCCTTCGAGCTGTAACATCTTCTTGATGGATTTGGGACCAAATCCTTTAGTCTGTAGAAGACCAAATTCTCGCCGTCGAAGATTATAGCTCACATCACTCAGCATCGTAGAAGAGTACCAGCTCATGAAGATGATCGGCGCTGCAAGACTCACAAATGAGAGCATAAGAATACTCGATGTAAATGACAACAAAAGAAGCGGGTCACCGACGAGATCTTTAACCTGCGTATTGTATGCGGCTGTCCGATCCGAAATTTTCTCAATCGCCAGCTCTACATTTGAAATGGACGCACTGATATCGTAGGGATTAATGACTACGCTACGATCGAATCTACATAAAAATCCCTGCGAGACCCCGATCTGGCCAACATTGCTCTGATGACTGTACCAGTCAAACAGTGGCTTCATGGTGGCATTCCAATCAGTCAACATGATGTGATAATCACGCCAGTCGCCCATTGAAATATGGATATATCCATAATCAACAGAATATGTGGGATTAAGGAGTTTAGCAAAACGCTCGGAGATATCCACAAAGCCTGCAATCGTAAGATTAACGGTGATAGTCTCGAAAGAAGGAGGCGAAGTTTTCAGCACTTTAATCGGCACTGAGATGACATCACCAATCGAAAACAATGAGGCATTTTCCGAACTGGCAACAACATAGGTCTCATTAGCCTTCAGAGTGTGCGTCCCGTTAATATATTTTAATGACTGCCATATGATCGAACTTTGCTGCAGTCCAATCACATCAAATGTCGGACCAGTCGAGTAATTATAATTATACTTTATTGTCGAATAAGGTTCAACACTCTGGACCTCTGTAAGCCCATTCATTATCGATGCTATTTTATCAACCTGCGATGGCGACCAAGTAATATTGTTGGCTGTCACCCGTGCATCATAATCAATGTCTTCGAGAGCCTTTTCGAGAGAATTCTGTGTAAGTACATCTGCCGCCATGATCATGCTGGCAAAAAAAGTGGTGGCTATTAGAACTCCAATCGTCAAGGCCAACGAGAGCTTATAACCCCGGATCACTCGTTTCAATGCGTATTTGAACATACCATTTCATCACTCCTGTTTTATCGAATTATTAGGAAAGTGATAATGTCTTAACGTCCAAAAACGAGCATGCTTATTCCATTATAGCACTTTCGATACAAGCGATAGTCTATGGTGGCGTTGCACGTTCGTGATGTGTGGCGTTCATTATCACGTGATCAGTATCTGTCCCATATTTGTTAAACGTTTGATGTTTGTTGTCTGTCAAACGTTGATTGAGGCAACCATATAAACATTATTACAAACGCAAGACCAATCCTACCCAAGGATCGGCAATGAAACTGTCATTGGAACGGATATTACCTTACTTGGCCGAAGGAGTCTTCATTCCACTACAGGCGTCATATAGCATACATACGCCATCAGGCGCGGCACCAGTTTACTATATCCAAATGCTACAACGGACAAGAGCCATCTTATAATAAATATAATCGCACACGCGATTATCCGGTGACAGTTATTCCAGCGCTCGCAAATTGCACCGATGATAAACAATGGCAAGTAATATAGTGAGACCACCCAATAGCAGACTGGAAACAACAACAACGGGCATTGCACTATTTGGATCAAAAGTAGCTGGAGGCGTAGGGTGCGTGTCCACAGTGACAGAATAGCTCGTGGCGGAATTATTTGCAAGATCAAAAGCAAGGATATAGAGCGTGTACGTATGGTTCACAGGAAGACCGGGAATATCATGAGTATAGAGAGGACCGTCTCTCAACAGTTCGGTGACTGTAGTATTGCCAGTATCTTGTTGAGTGACTAAGGATACATTCCTGACACCCGTTCCGGAATCGCTCACATTGGCCCAGACAGAAAATGAGTTATCAGAGGATGGATCTCCGACAATTCCCCAAGCAGAAATCTCAGGCCGGAGTGTATCCTGAGAGATCATCAGTTTGCTCCCCAGAGTAGGAGAACAGCGAACACCAGGAGTACCAACTAATGCTATGATCATGATACCAATCATAGCGAGGAATTGTCGTAGACCCATGCACTAAATGATACAAATTCGCTAATTAGACAACCGATTGACGCATGGTCTCAATATTGATCATTAGAAGAAGAGGGTGGGCGCAGTGACCGGGGCAATACGACGCTTGCCGCGCCACCACCTATCAAATACATTTTGAGCGTCGTATTCCATACATCCTATTTTGAGAATGTACGCAAGATACCTGCCGCACGCCAAAGCAGGCTATCGACCCTCGGTTCATTCGACTGCGCCCATATGTGAGAGGGATTGTTTCTGTATAAACTTTCGGTAATCATCATCAATTTTGAAGTACATTGCCAAAGTCCTGAGAAAACATCCACTAGTTATAATATCAACTATGCATAAAAAACATATGGTCATATCATTCAATCGCGCCAATTGAAAAAACAAAAAGAAAGGAACAGAAGACCGACCTATCAGATCGGCCTCTGTAAGAGTTTATTCTATTTGACGAGTCTGCGACGCCTCTTGACGAGAACGACTATGCCTAAAACGAGAGGAAGTCCGCTCATGAAGGCGACTGTCGTTAGACCAAGACCGACAACATCAGAGGGTGCCACATCGACCGAGAACAATGGTTGTGTTGGCCGCGTACCATTGGTCACAATCTGCAGTCGGGTGTCATAGTTCAATGCCAGATCAAGAGAGCCTTTGCCATCAAAGTTGCCCAACACGAAATCATAGATCGTGCGATGTGATGAGTAGATGCCAATATTGGTCCATGTCCCAACCTCATAGATAGAGAGCTGAGCGTCCTGTACCAGCACGACATCCTGCTTCCCGTTACCGTCAACATCACCAGTCGTCAACCAGATGTACTGTGGAGAAGCGACATTCAGGGAACCGAGTTCAAAGTACGCATCAGCACGCACTATGAGCACTCCATGACCGCGCAAGCTCAACATGATCTCATCATTGGAGATCATGGTGTCGAACTCGCCAACTGCTAGCCCATCGATATTGCATCCATATGAATGGAACCAGAAGGTGGTCTTGGTCTGCCCGTTAATAGTTCGTACAAAGCCATTAGCAGAGACTGCGATTACATCAGTATACGAATCGCCGTTGAAATTGCCAGCAGCAAGTTTGACGATTGTCCCACTAGCAGGCAAAGCACCCCTAAAGGTACAATCACCTGAATAGAACAATACCTCATTAGTTGTCCCAAATGCAAAGTCAAGACCAGTCGCGCCATCAAACTCGCCAGTCACAACCGCAAATGCATTACTGCTTTTGTTTGTCGAGGTCGTGTACCGCTTCGTGCCAGTATTGTCATAGACAGCAGCACCAGTTGATGTGCCGTACTTCATCACGACGACATACTCGAGTCCTGACACACTCGGTAAGAAATTACCAACGGCAATTGCATTCACCGTGCCAGAACCATAGGACTTGTTGATCGCAGAGATAGGCACACCCGTCACGCCATCAAGGGCAAAGACCGTGAAGGTGTTTTCAGGTAGGCGAAGATAGTACGCAAGGATGTCATCATGGCCATCCCCTGAGAGATCCCCAAAGGCAACATCATAGATCACTCCATGCACCGAATAGTTCCACAGGGTCATGTAATAATCGGTCTTGAGTGCTCGGATCTCGCTGCCATCGAGTATGATCAGCTCGTCCTGAGGATCAGTATTGATATTGTGACTGAACATCAGCCGCACTGTCTGGTTGAAGTTGTGATACCAATACTGGTTCCACGCAGAGAAGGCCTCAGGAGGCTCCTCGGTAGTCGGAATAGCCTCATCGTATGCTAATAGCTGACCGGTCGTAGTGGAACCAATCAGTTCATCGACACCATCACCATCAATGTCTGCGGCTGCAACTCCATCGAACTGAACATCAGCAATCTCAAAGTAGATAGGCAGACCAGTTAGAGCGTCAAGTGCAACCAAACAGCCATTGTTCAGTGCAAGTGCAAGGCCTAACCTACCATCTGAGAATGTTCCGAGGTAGCCCTTGGCAAGTGGTGATCCCAGAGGTTTGTATGACCATACCTGCCTTCCGGATGTGAGTTCTTCATAATATACACCCTTACTGGTACGCAACAAAGCCTCAGGTTGGATGTCATCATCAAAACTCGAGATCCAGATTTCTTCAATATCTTCGGCGAGTTCCGCAGTAGAATTGTAGAGCATATTACCAGCGTGTCCGTCAACAACAGCCAACCGTCGATTAGCTATAGCCACATCATCATAACCATCGCCATTGTAGTCAAAGACGACTGGTGATACAGAACTAAATCCGTAGTCACCCTCTAGATGACGGATAATGGAGCCATTATTTCCATACAGGAAGGTCATGGTGTGGTTAACGTGGACAATTGCAATGTCCAAATAGTCACGACCGCTAAAGTTGCCAACAACCACAGCAGTTGTGAAAAGCCCGTTCCCAAAATCGGTTGACCAAAGCATCGTACCATTCTGAGCCCAGACACGTACGGCATCAGCCGTATTCGTGCCGATAATCTCAGTGCCCGGAGCATCAGATACATCACCAAAAATGACTCGACCAGGATAGTATGTTGTGGTAAAGAAGGTCAGAGAGAAGCCCGGAAATGTTGTATTCCAGAGCGTTAGACCTGTGGCCACATCGATGAGGGTATAGTTGAACCGCTCGTATGATACCGCTAAGACAAGACCAGTCGAGGTGTTGGCAAGAGCCATATCATAGACGTAGCCTGTGAAGTCGTTGTTAGACCAAATCTCGGTTCCATCATGATCAAAGGCTCGAACTGAACCATTGTACTCACCACGAATAATCTCGTCGTAGCCATCACCATCGATATCTGCCACAACCAATCGCTGACGAAAGCCATTGTACAAATCGGTACCACCTGTATTGTTCCACTGTAAACTAGCAAGATGCAAGTCTAAGGGGCGAGTGGCCGAATTATCAGTCTCAAAGACAAAGACATCTCCGCGTTCACAGGAAACGCCGATTTCTTCGAAGCCATTGCCATTCAGGTCATAGACCGTGACGCCTGTGACATCGTGATCAAATGGGTCAGAAAGCCACGCCTCTCGGTGCTCCATCGCACCATTAGCACCATTCGAACTGACGAGTTCGTAGGTGGCAGCACGATCGTCAAATCCCACTGTCACTTCACGGCGATTATCACCGTCAGTGTCGCCGACATCAAGATCGACCACACCACGAATATTGTAGTGAGTAAATCTAGATGAAGGATTAATCCCGTAGACAAAGTCTGCATATTCGTGATAGAGCTTGTAAGTATAGTAGGGATTAGATGGATCCAAGTTCCCTCCGCTAGGAAGTGAAGGATCATAGATTGTACGTGTTGAAAAGTCGAAGACGTACGTATTCATGAAACCGCCGCTTCTGAGCCCAAGTACACTTGGTGAATACACATAGGGATTCAATATGGGCACAAGATAGCCAGTTGAATTGCGACAGTAATAGCTCGCTGTACCGTCACCATTATCCAACCGGACTATGAAGTCAGGAATCGAGGCCAACGGCTCACCCTTTCGCCACATGGCATAGGTGCCTGTGAGAGAGTAACTCATCTGGACACTGTCGGGCAGTTCAGCATTAGGAACCTCATATACAACCATAAGATTGTTCTCAGGGTTGCCCAGTTGACCCAGATCTGGATACATCTCATCCAAATACGATGAGGTCGCCGCATACATATGACTGTCCGCAAAGTTCCATGAAGAGTTGGAGGTCATGACATAGATGTCAAGATCAGTCTTTGAAACTGAAGCGTTACGTGCCGAAACTGCAATTGCCCAACCATCATCATTCATCCGTGCCATATCAAAGCTGGTCACGTAGTATGATGCGTAGTCATTATAGTAGAGGAGATGGCCGACACTCCAGCTACTTGTAGCAGGAATGTAATATCCCCAAAATAGGCGATTGAGGGTGGAACTCAAATATGCAATACCAAATGTGCCGTCAGAGAGCAAATAGATCTTGGATTGCCTCCGATACTGCGCATCTGTAATGTGTTGTGGCTCGATCCAAGAGAAGGTATTGCGATCGTATTTTGACCACCAGAAATCGTACTGGTCTGCGGAACCTGTCCACATGCGAGTACGCCAAGTGATGTACAACGTCCCATTCGAATGATAGTACAAACTGGGATCCATCTCGTTGTAGACCGTATACGATGGAAAGTGCGCATAGGTCGTGGGGAATAGTTGATCGCCATTGCTCCACATTCCAATTGAAGGATTGTAAACTCGCCAGTAGATACGGGCATAAATATTGGAAGTAACATTCACATAGACACCAACGATAAAGTCGTAATCATTGAAGATATAGGCAATATCATTCTGGCCTCTACTTGTGAGCAGAGTATTAGGCTCAGGATTGTTCCTAACCGTCTTCATACCGATATACGGATAGTTCGGCGAGGAAGTCACATATTCAACCTTATCATAGCCCGAGTCAGTACCATTCCACTCCCAGACATCAAAGCCCTTAGAATGACCGATGATGAGTTCTTGACGAGAGTCAAAGTCCTGATCGTCGATTGCAATATCTGTGACCGGATTCCAATAGGTCAGTTCGGATGGCGCATTCCAGACCTCCTCAAAGAGAAGACCTGTCCACTCGTATATCTTCACGAAACCATCAGAGCGACTCTGTGTCACATTAAGCTCACCACCGATGATGAGCTCGCGGTAGCCATCCTCATCTGTATCCCCAGTGATTATGGCCTGTATCTTGGCATGTCGGTATGAGTTGTCAGCGCCGTTTCCGAGGAGGTAATGTCTTCCTTCAAGAGCATCACCCATGAAGTATTCATCTGTCGAATCCCAACCATTGTAAGGCACATTAAAGACAAAGAGATACGGACCAAGACCCACAATGAGCTCGTTCATGTGATTGTAATCAAGATCATCAGCCGAAGCCAAGGCTGTGATTCCATCTACATAGTTCCAACCGACAGTTGTATTGAACTGTGAATTACGGAAGTCAATTGTATAGGCCAAGCGGTAGGTATCATCAATGCCTGTACTCTCAAAGACGTAGAGTTGCATCCCTGCGGCTGCAACCAGTTCATTTCGTCCATCACGATCGATATCCATTCCTGCAAGAACATGATCGACATGATTCCATATCACTCGTTTGAACGATCCAGATATGCCTTCGAGTTCTTGCCAGTAGTAGGGACTGGTCGTGCTCTCTTCTGTGTAGTTGATGTCAAAGGACCGGAAGGCCCTCTTGTAGGAATTGTTGACCATATGCTCAAAGATGTAGACGTTGTTATCATAGTCCCCTACAATCAGTTCGCCCTTACCATCACCATCAACATCGTCGGAAGTGACAGAGAGCGTCCAGCCATTGAGATCATTCGTAGTACTCCAAGTCTCGTAGACATGGAAACCGTAGTTATGAACAGTCTCACCATCACGTGGCATGAGTTCGTACCTCTTGACTTCAGGATAGGTGGCTACCACATAGCCTTCAGATTGATCATAGATCGGCCAGAAGTTGAAGAGCTGGTTGGTCGAGGGTTTGTATGCTAGGAGAGTATAGTCCTTGTCTACAAAGGCATTCCAGTTCAGGATTGATGCGTACATCTCTCCAGTATCAGCTGGAAGAGCATGACCCATAGGAGCCACGCGGATATCATAATACTCCTGATATCTGAAGCTTGCTTCGGGATCGGTATTCTTGAAGAGCCGCTTATTCTGCACCCAAGTCGGCGCATTCATTGTGCCTGTATTCTCCCAGTAGGTGAACCCGGGCTTTCCAACATAGCCAAGAACAAGGTCTCGATCCCCATCATTATCGAAATCTGCTGCTGTTGGTTGACCCCAGAAGTAGCTCATCTCGCCTGTATTAATATCTGCAAAATAACCTGGATGAAGCTTGAACTTGATGTGCGAAGCACCAGAAGGAATACCCAAGTTTTCACAGTAGTATAGGAATCCTGTTGAGAGAATCATGTCCTGATCCCCATCACCATCCCAGTCAACAAACTCCATATACGGGCCAGCCTTGGCTTTTGTCAGGGCTGCAACTATGTCTCCAGTGTAATCGATTTCCTCTACTTTGAGATAGGAGGTATAAGGACTCGAAGAATCCAAGCGGTAGTAAAATTGCAAATCACCAGCCATAGTACCTCCAAAATCAAAGGACTCGCCAGTACTTGGGTCATCGCTCAAATAGGATACGACTGCAAATGGAAGAGTGGTATCCTCAGGATTGAGAAGCATCTCAACTGATTGCATACTGTATCCCGACTCTGTAACTATAGGAGTGAAGAGATTAGTGAGTGTTGTATCAAGAGCAAGAGTGACATTACTAGGAGAGCCAGTATCAGTATAGACAAAAATTTCGTTGGCATCATTTACAAGAAGAATGTTGTAGGGATTGACGCCTCCAACCCAATCAAGAGGATCAACATCGCCAAGACTCCAATGCACATAGTTTGTACCACCTGGTGGAGTCAGATACGAATACCAGAACTGTAACCAGAAGGGTAGACGGCTATCACCACCAACATGAACCATGTCCCAGATATTAGTACCAACTGCAAAACTATCATCGGTACCAGAGTCCCAAACAAGATCATATGAGGAGCCATGACTGAAAGCAAGAATTGTACCTATGACAGTTCCAACCAAAAGTTTGTTACCAAAATCAACTGGACCTGTGACAGAAACAGCATCGGGTAATGGTCCGATTGTTACTGTCAGAGCAGTTGTGACCTGAGTATAGACCTGAGCCAGCTTGATCGAATCGATGGCAAAGCTCTGATTCGCATAGACTGAGATCTTGATGTAGCGGAACCAGTCCCAGTGTCGAGCGCTGAGTGCATCATCAACATCAACGTAGAGATGAGTACCGGAGTATGAGAACCGCATATTATCGACCTGTTCCCAATCGGTGCCGCTCTGTGACACGGAGATGTTCATGGAGTAGTAGAAGCTACCCATGAGAGAGTCTCTGAATGTAATGTCGAGGTCCGGATCCGCACTGGCACTACCAGTTCCTTCCTCATCTTTCCCGAAGTCGATGATCGCGGTTGCATTATCCACCGACGGATCAGATGCATCAAAGATTGTATAGTAGCCATCGGTTTCATTTGCCAAGCCGGTATTGAACGGATAACACTCAGCATCAGGATGAGCATAACCTCCTACCATCGTGTAAGAGATAGGCTCGGGAATGAGAGTCCCATTTCCGAATTGATATGAGACGTTGTTGGCTGACACAACACTGTCGGCCCAGAAGTCGAACCTCCATGGAGAAGGACTCTCGGATTGCCAAGCGTCCCACGGTCGATAGACCTTCTCATAGGTATAAGTCTGACTCGAAGGATTCCAGTCAAGGACGAAGACACCCTGCCCCTGAGCGACAAGAGCGATCTCCTCACCAGGGGTACCATCAAGCTCACCAGCCTCCATGTCCATAATTGGCGTCCAAGTATAGTTTTCTGAGGTCCAGACGACCTTGTAGTGATTATCATTGATCAACGGGAAGGGTTCTCCATTGATCCACATCGTAACGCCGTCATTCTCGAAGACGTAGACACGACCCTCCCGAGTTCCAGCAATGATCTCTGGGAGACCATTGTTGTTGGTATCGCCAGTGGCCACAGTGTAAATGCGACCGTCGATCGTGTCACCAGAGTTCCAGACCTCATCGTATGTGATCCAGTGCTCTTCATTGAACGGATAGCCGCTGTGATTACTGTACTCGAAACAGCGAACCTTACCGTCCCAAGAACCAACAACGATGTCAGGTCGATAATCACGATCAACATCATCGATTGTCACAGAGAATGCCCGGAAGGTGTATGGGCTCGTCCAGACGTGATCGAACATGTTCTCAGTATTGGCGTAAGGGTCGTAGATATGACGCTGCTCGAAGACATAGACACGGCCATCAGAGCTGGCAGCCGCGATCTCCATGAAGTCGTTCAGGTCAGTGTCACCAATTGCAAGAGAGAGAACATCGCCCTTGATGATGCTGTCACCACTGTCCCAGACCTTGTCAAACTTGCCGGTCGTAGGATTGTAACGGTAGATGTGGATCTCATTATCATAGAGGTACCCACCACCGAGAGCGAGGAAACCTGAGTCCTCATCGTAGGCAATAGCATGGATGGCAGCCTTAGTCTTCCAAGGTTCATAGGTGACCTTGTAATTATTTGGATTATCTTTCAACACCAAGCCCACATCGTCCGTCAGGTCCACACCGGGATCAATATCGCCGGGCAATGCACTGGCCAGAGCGTCCTGCATATCCTGCGGCATGACATCGAGGTCTCCGACCGCATCTTGGATCGTTGGCTCCTCCGCTGTCGGGGCTTGTGTATTAACGGTAGTGACCGGAAGGCCGGGGACCACTGAAAAGGTCCCGACCAGCATGATCACAAAGGCGAATAGGGTTAGAATCTTTGTCTTATTCATCTCATCACTCTCCTCCTTTCTTCCCCTTGGAGGGGCCTTTCTTTTTCGTCGTCGAACTTCGTGTCGACTTCTTCGCTGAGGTGGTCGACTTCTTGGTAGAGGTCTTCTTGGACTTCTCGGAGGATTTGGTCTCTTCAGAATCAGAAGATCCATCACCGCCTCCTTTGCCGTCCTTACCAAGACCGAGCTTGCGCCCAGCCTTTCCAAACCACCCCTTCTTGTAGGCGACTATACCCACCACCGCGACCAGACCAATGGCCCCAGCAGCAGCGCCTACAAGCAACCATGGGAATGGAGTCATCCCTGCGATCACTCTGAACGAGATCTCTTGAGCATGAACGATCCCAGTAGCATTCCGACCAAATACACGTAGCGTGTAATTACCCGGCGCCCATGTGAAATTAGTCTCCTGCCACTGCTGTGCAGCAGGATTGTACTCTAGAGCGTATTCATCGCTCCAGCCGGATCCATTATTGTATTGGAACCACATGTCCTGAAACGCTGTGTAGTTCACCACACTAATGGCTGTGTCCTGATACACCTCAGAACCAGCAACAGGCATCATGATCTTCATTGTGGCCGTCCCTCGAGCGATCGCCAAGGCCATCTCAAACTCGTCTTGGGATGTGAACACGAGCGGATCTGTACCCACTGCGATCTCAGTCCCATCAGAGTATCCGTCCCCATCTGTGTCTGTCTTTGCTG
This sequence comes from Candidatus Thorarchaeota archaeon, assembly GCA_021498125.1. Taxonomy (NCBI): domain Archaea; kingdom Promethearchaeati; phylum Candidatus Thorarchaeota; species Candidatus Thorarchaeota archaeon. The sequence continues at coordinate 74,530 of JAIZWL010000004.1, forward strand.
GATCCGTTCCGTAGACGTAGTACTCATCACCATCGAGCAGACCATCAAGATCGCTGTCTGGATTCATGATACCTCCGCCTAGGAGCAACTGGGTCCCGAGCTTAAACTCAAGACCATCAGGCAGGCCATCAAAGTCCGTATCGAACTCGAGGCCATCATTAATCCCATCACCATCACTATCAGACCGTGTAGGATCGGTATGGTAGAAGTATACTTCAGACCCATCAGGAAGATAGTCATTATCTGAGTCGGGATCTGTGGCAGATGTGGCATAGAGGCCTGGGATAGCAGTCTGGGCTGGCACTGCTGTGGCTAATGCCGCACTAGAGGCAAGACCGGTCTCTGCGGACTCGTTCTCAGTGGTCATTCCAATAGACCAGTCCGTGGGCGGCCAGGCCCCATATGGATAGACCTCATAGAGGGTCTCCTCCGAGTCAAGCAGGCCGTCACCATCAGTGTCATTGTAGAGGGCACTTGTGTTGTACACCCAAGTCTCCTCCCAGTCACCAAGTCCGTCACCATCAGTGTCGTTATTGGCAGGATTAGTATTGAACACACAGATCTCTTGATAGTCGATGAGTGTGTCGTTATCTGTATCCTGCAGGACTGGTGATGAATTGAACCTCAACACGGGTTGGACTGCAATGTACGGATAGGTGATATCACTGACATTCTGAAGCATCAGCTCAGAACCGTCAGCCAACCAGTCGTCATCGGTGTCATTGTCCATAGGGTCAAGCGGAATTGGATCCATCCATGGAATCAGGCCGGACCCGAGGTACAACTCAATGGAGTCGGAGAGACCATCAAGGTCGCTGTCGGCATCCGTTGCATTTGTGCCATAGATCATGACCTCATCATAATCAGACATTGGCCAAGTGTATTGACCATACTCATTAGGTTCGGTTATTGAATCATGGTCTGTATCCCAGACCAGAGGATCTGTATTGTACAGGTTGATCTCCTGACCATCGGAGAGACCATCACCATCGGTGTCATAGACGAACGGATCGGTCGCGTAGATAAAGAACTCCTGAAAGTCTGTAAGACCGTCATTATCACTGTCCTCGTCCATAGGATTGGACCCGGTCACTAGCACCTCGTAACCGTCACTCAACTTGTCACCGTCAGAATCGTCCATCATAGGATTAGTATGCCAGAAGAACAACTCTTCACCATCACTGAGACCATCGAAGTCGCTGTCTGCAACGGTAGGATCGGTCCCGTACTTGTAGAACTCGTCACCATCACTGACCATATCCAGATCAGTGTCAGCAGAGAGCGGGTCGGTTCCCAGCAACAGATCTAACATATCAGGAAGACCATCGTTATCAGTATCGGGATCAAGATAGTATGTATGGTTGCTATCCTGTCTGAGCATGCCTTCGAGCCCGTCAATAAGACCGTCACCATCAGAGTCACCATTGGTAGGATCACTTGGTGGGTCCTGTGCAAGCTCGTAACCGTCAGACATGAGCCACGCACCTGCTGGTGGATTGGTCCTTTGACTCTCACTCACACCAGTGTCCCCGTCCGTGTCCGGATTACAGGGGTTAGTATAGACATGCTTGGCATAGGGTTCGCCATCCTCATCATAGAGAGTGATGACAAAGCCTCGGACCTCATTCCCATCGTTCATTGGATACTCCTGACCCTCCGTACCAGCAGGGTAGAGCTTCTGGTTAAGGGATTTATCGACCTCACCACTGTAGAGCTGCATCCACGAGTCATCATCTGTGTCTGCGTCGAGGGGATGTGTGTAGCCACCATTGAAGATGAGTGGGGCGGGATCACTACCCGACCCGGCCGTGTCGTTATAGAGAGAGTCCAGACCGTAGTACGGACCCATCGGTCCTTCCTGACCATCCAGAAGCGAATCACCATCCGTATCAGGATTGAGAGGATCAGTGTGATCGTCATACTTGACACCACCAATGACTACGTACTCGACCGTTGGAGTGATGCCGGTCATGTTCCAAGAGGTGGTCACCTCATAGTAATCCGTCAGGCCATCACCATCCGTGTCTTGGGTCAGTGGGTCAGTACCATAGATCTTGACCTCAGCACTATCGTTGAGGCCGTCAAAGTCAGAGTCGATCCGCATCGGGTTCGTACCAAGGTCCCATTCCTCACCATCGAGGAGACCATCACCATCTGTGTCTGGGACGACTGGATCGGTCCCCATCGTCTGGACCTCGAGTTTGTCACTTGCACCATCATCGTCGGTATCGGGCTTGGTCGGATCAAGACCGGGGATTGTGGCCTCATACTCATCGGAGAGACCATCACCGTCGGTATCGAAGCCCATGCCCGACTTCTTGTACTCCTCATCACCGGGACTGGGCGAGAGGTCCCAAGGACCACCCGGCTCCCATGTCCACGTCTTCTTCCACGTGGACCACAGGAAGGTGATCTTTAGTTTAAGCGTCAGTATTAATCGAAGCGTTATTTTCATCGGACTTGACGCTGCCAGATCTTGGTAGAACGAGAAGATGATCTCCAGACTCCCCATCAATGATGCAGATGCCACAATAATATCTATCCCTAGGCTCACGCTTGCACCAATGGTGAGGATTAATGATAACGTTGAAACCTCAGCCGCAATTGCTGTGGCCGCTTTCTTTACGATATCGAGTTCCAGTCCAAACCAGATCTTCACATTAATAGAGTCAAGACCGATGTAGCTCGCAAGTTTTCCGAGGACACCTCCACCAACTCCTCCAGTGATGAAATCAAGCAGTGTGAATGTCCGTTGAATCGCAACCTTGAGGGAGAGACCCCACTCGACCAGTTTGAAGAAGTCATTCCACTCAAACATCCCATTTCGGAACGTGAAGATATTGAGCACGAACTTGGCACTTCCAGAGAAGGTCAGTTCAAGGCCGAGAGAGGAGAGAAGGAACTCCATGAATGGATTCTTGGAGGAATCAAAACCGCTCATTCCAAGCTCAGCATGGAACTGTGGAGCGATCTCAAAGAACGACATCACCACATGGAAGAAGTCGCCTAATGAGGTGAGCATGAACGGATTTCGTCCCTCAAAGATAATTGCCTTCAGAAAGTCAAAGAACGGATCAGGATTGAGATGGAAGTTCGCAACAATTCCCAAATCGAAGTTTAGTTCGAACAGGCTCCATTCTCCGAGTCCAATGGGAATGTTCCCTGCATAACCGAGAAGGTCTGAAAAACTGTTCAGTGCGCTATTGATACTGGTCTCGAGCTGTTGCAAGAGAGGTGTGATCTGACCTGTCAACCAATCATAGACAATACCGAGAATCCACTGGATACCATCTGTGAAGATTCCTTTGATGTTAAATAAGAAGTTCAGCATGTCTGTCAGAAGTGAAGTGTCAAAGATGCCACTGAGTTTCCCTGCTGCAAAACTCAAGATCTCTTGAATGACCTCACTGGCCTTTGGAATGGCATCTCCGGTGAGTCCGAAGGTACTCGGGAAGAATGACTGCAACAGCTTCAGAAACGCATCAATAGGAACACCATCAAAGGAAGGATAGATCGCAACGATCGAACTGACCGACATGAGCAGTGACTGCATGATGCCCTGGAAAGACTGCCCTCGAACCATGCCGATCATATTGAAGATACCATTTGCAATTTGACCCAGAGTGTTCAGCACCTCGTCCACATTACCAATTCCAGAGAGCACACCCTCTTGGTCCAGCATCTTAATGACACTGACGATCATATCAGGTAATGAGCCGAGTTGGGACACGAAGTTATCCGCAGTCTTAGCGACAAGTTGTTTGAGACCACCACTATTGGTGACCATAGCAATTATTCCAAGAAGAGGCTTGACTGCACCATTGATGGCCTCCATCACTGTATTGAACTGGGAGGTATCAAGACCGAGCTGTTGGACAAGAGCCTCTGCAATGTCAAAAATATCCGGCAATTGAGCCGGATCAAATCCATCATTATAGATACCTGCAATGAGTGTGATCGTGTCCTCAATGAGTGTTCGTGTGCTTGCAGGAACAGAGGACTGCAAATTAGCAAGAAGAATAGTCTCAAGTTGACTCTTGAATTCGGCCACACTGGAGAGACCCTCTTCTGCAAAGATCTTGGTGACATTCATGAGTTGGCGAGCGAGATCCTCAGCCTCCCCAATGATATTACTCGACCCTGCAAATTCTTCGACAATTTGACCTGCGAGAGACATTACTGATTCCATGTCAAATTGATCCATAAGATCGAGCGCGCTCATGCCTATCTTTACAACGGACATGATCTTGTCAATGACCTCCTGACCAGCAGTATCGGTCAGGACATTGAGAGCGGTATTGAGAAGTTCGTCACCAACATCTTCCAAGAACTTGGAAAAGTCAAAACTTGAGAGGTAGTCCACCACAGCTCGAATGAAGGTGATACCACGGTCCACCAGATTAGTGGCCTGGCTTGAGGTGATCCCGAGAGTGGCGACCAGAGTCTTGTTCAGCAATGCTTGAAGAACATTATTCGTCATGAAACTGAGAATCGTGTCAAAGACACCCTTTCCACCGGAGATGACATCCGAGATCATTGTCCACAAGTCATCACCGATATTGAGAACATTATCGAGAAAGTCCATGACCTCAGAGGGAATGATTGCAGGCAACAGCCCACTGATGAGTTCACCAAGGACACTGGTGATGCTACTGAGGTCTCCACGCAGATTGAAGAGTGCCTTGAGAATAGGAGTGATGTAAGGTTTGAGATCGGCAGGGAAGGGGAACTGATCGGCAACAGCCTCGATGATTGATTTAATCGGGCTACTAGAATCAAAGTCCTTCACAATGCCAATAAGATCCATGATCTGTTGCAGAGTTCCCATCAGAGTGTCAATCGCATCTTCAGGAATTGAGAGAACACTGCTCCCTGCGGACATAAGAACATCAAGAAGAACGTCAACAACTTTGCCCACAGGACCACGCAGACCAGAATTCAGAGGGAGAAGACCAAGAATGAAATCGCCGGGATCAACATCGGCAGGTGTGGTCAGGGCAATCGCAGGAGTAAAGTTCGAAGGCAGATCGTCAGGATCAAGTTTCTCAAGCGACCCATCCTCTTGAAGTTTGTATGCCGCTGGCTCTGCATGACCCGGATGCCGCGCCCACATCGCGGTCTTACGCTCTTCTGCCTTGACCGGATCAATCTCACCAACCGGATTGACGGGCTCTACTGTACGCTTGAAGAACTCATTGAAATTATCGGCGTACATCTTCAAAGCCATATCTTTCAGGTCTTGAGCAGCACCAGCATAATCATCATCGGTTTCCGCCCGCATTTGACACATCTGACTCATTGCATAGACATCATAGAGAATCAGAAGTAGTCCATCTGTCTGCTCCGACTCGCTGGTATGAATCCATGACTCGTCACCTGTTCGCAGTGACTCCAGAGAGAGTGTGTTGCCCATTCCAACGATATGCTGAGTCGATTTATGCTCATGAAGCACCCCATAGAACTCGGACCAAGGCATCATTCGATCGGGAAACTGTATTCCTTGGAGATTCGACTGGAACGCATAGACTGCAATCCATGGTTCATCATATAACCAGAACGCAAGGTCCTCGGCAGACGATATCGGCACAAGTATGACATTATTCAATCGATAGGAGGCTATCTCATGAACACCTTCTGCTACAGCCCGCATGACCTCATCGGCTGAATCATAGAAGATGTATACAGTACCGAGATCGTAACCATTGAATGGCTCTGGAAATATCTTGTCACTAGTCTCATGATCTATCACTTGCCCGGCCCACACTGCCTGTGGGACAATTCCTAGCAGCATGATAGATAAAAATAAAATAGTAATAATCCTGATTCGTGTCTCTCGCATGAATAATACACGTCCAATTTATCAGTCACACTGGAAGATTTGTTGGCTTTCCATGGTGGTGGCTTGCCATATTGCAGAATCACTCGTTCGCGCGTACATCCTCTCAAGCATGACCTAGATGTAGGTTGCTTTACTCAATCACTTTAATACTTTACGAAAATCGAGAAATATTTGAAAGTGGAAATTCGTATTTTTGTAATTGCCTCATTTTTACTTACAAATGGATACTAAAGACCATTGTTATGTTTAAATCATAAACTTTGTCGGAAAATAGAATGATTTTTCGTAAAATCGATAGTAAGAATTATAGATGAACCAGACGAAAAATTCAAAGCTCGATTTTTCGTAAGCATACCCAAGGACAGGTCGATGCGAAGATAAAGAATAAAATTAATATTTAACAGCATTCTGAAAAAGGTCCATCCCAAGACTATACAAATTCAAGTAGGAAGTTCATTAAAAATATTATTAACTCTTTTTATTATGGCTGTACTCCACAAGGAATGGAAGAAACGGGATCGTTGAATCTAGTTTAATATAGCAATAGGTTGTTCAAAATATAGAACATTTCGTTCAATAAACAGAATATTGTAGAAAAGTGAGATGGTAAGTATGAGGCGTTTATGATGATGAGAAGAGAAAGACCCGCTATTACACTTGTAACGCTTGCAATGGTATTAACACTAATCGCCGCACCACCAGCTATTACACAAACAACATCTATGACACCACAAGTGGTGAGGGTTACGGGAGAAATAATTGATAATTATATTAACGCGACATACGAACTCCAATTTGTGAATACACTCGCTCAAGCACAAGAGGTGTTTTGGAAATTTCCACTTCAGACAGGGATCCGACTCAGCAATATATCTCTGGAATTATCGAATGCAACCTATTGGGGTCATCTTCTAGACATCAATGAAGCAATCCAGAAGTATAACGAGAGCGTACAGCAAAACAAGAGCGCGATACTTATGACTCAATATTATGGGGGGTATGCATTATCATTTAACTTGGAAGCAAGAACAAGTGCCACTGTGAGAGTCATGATCGAGGGACTCCTCACACGAGTGAATGGAGTGTATACACTACGATTGCCCGTTGCAAAAGATCAGACTGTTCAAGCAGACTTTGATATTGACCTAACAGTGAGATGTAATTACGGGACGATTGAAGGATATAATTTGAGAGGAGTGAATGGTCTGACCGTCACATATCTGAGCGATGGTGTAAGACTACAACACTCAGAAACAAACGTCTATGTGCCACAAGATCTCGCTTTGACGTATGCAATAATCAATCAGCCGGATAGTAAGATTATCACATATACAAATGGCACAGACGAATTCTTTGGGTATCTCTTGGCCCCACTGATGACGGATACTGCGACTACATATCAAAGACGCTACGTGTTTGTGATCGACATATCCGGTTCAATGACCGGTGAAAAGATCGAGCAAGCAAAGGATGCATTCATTACCATGATGGATGATCTGACTGACAAGGATTTATTCAATGTGATTGCGTTCTCGACTACCGTAAGTACGCTCTGGACGGAGTTACATGCTGGAGTTACGGCCAATATCCAAGCAGCACAGAATTGGGTCTCGGGACTCACAGCTGATGGATCAACCAACTTCTACGGAGCCTGTGAAACCGGGCTACAGATGTACACCGAATCTGAAACGAATTACATCAACGTAATGATGATCTTGTCTGATGGTATGCCGACAGCAGGAGAATATCAAGAACCTAGTGAGATAATCTCGCATCTGAATGAAAAGAACATACATGGCGTGTCTATTTCGACCATCGCATTTGGAGCGAATGCTGATAGTTCGATGATGGCCGATCTTGCAGCTCAGAATGATGGTTACTTCACCTTTATCGAACCCGGTGAAGAAGCATCAACACAAATCCTTCAGTTTTATAAGATGCTGTCTGTTCCAGCCGCCTCAAATTACTCGATAGGCATCACAGGTGCAACAGAGATTAATACACTCAGCCCCCTCTACGGATCACCATTCTTCAACGGAACAGAGATCCTTGTCACGGGGCGATATAATGGATCACTATCAATCCATACCTCCATCGAGTATAGTACGGGACCAGTTGAATACAAAGACACAGTGGGACCAGCAACTAATACCACACCACATCTTGAACGAATCTGGGCTCAAACAAGAATCTCGTTTCTTGTAAAGCAGTTTGCCAGCACAAATGACTTGGCACAGTATGATGAGATCATCTGGTTGTCATTTCATTATGGTATTGTAGTCCGCGGATACACAGCCCTATTTCTCGCCACCGAAACCGAATTCCGAGAACAGACCGCTACTCTAACGGGTACTCAGACAGTTATAATAGGAACTGGGTTTGCACCAGGAGTGGTTGCATCTGATGCACTCTTCTGGAAGCTGATTACATTTGGAGCCATCGGCATAGGAGCAGCTATGGTCATAATAGTCATATATGTCAGAGTTAAACGATAGCGACTATAGAGTAGAGTCATGAGTCTATCTACCGAAACGTAGCAATGGACTCATGGCCGTCCCCAATGCGATACACTCCTCGCGTGTATAAGAGGTGCTCGAGGCCAGTGCTTCACTTATGACCAGACCATAGAGAATTTCGGGTTCACGTCCAGCAATACCAAGTGCTACGGCTGCTGCGCGGCGATGGCCCTCATCAGGACTCTCAGCAAATGGTTTGAGTAATTCAAGACGTGACTCATCGTTATCGAGATCGGACGCCGCCATACCCAGAGCCATGATTGCTGCTCGACGCACAGTCCGTTCTGAGTCATCAGTCATCCGTTTGAGCTGACTGATTGCTTCTTGAGAATCACGGAACAGCCCTGAAGCATAGCCCAGACCAATAGCTCCCGCCGCACGGACGTATTCGTTCTTATGTTTGAACAGGGTCTCCAATTCTTGTATTGGTTGCTTTGTTCTGAGACCAAGCATCGAATAGCCAATACCTGCACAAAACTTGACATCCTGTTCTTCGTCATTGAGAAGTTTCTTGAGAGCATCAAGCTCGACTTTCGGATCTACAATGACGCTCGACAAAAGACCTAAAGCTAGGGCCGCTGAACTTCGAAGGAGAGAGTTTTTGTCTGAGAGATAGTGACGAAGATATTGTGAGAGCCCTTCAGTATCAGTAGTTCGGGTCGAGAGAAGGCCCAGTCCAAGCAGAGCCATCATCTGCATTTTCCCATACCCATTCTTTAGAGCCTCTTTCAATTTGCTGATGATCCTATCCGCATCCTGTGCAACAGTACCAAATAGTGCCAAGGTGAGAACAGCAGCGCCACGGACTTCATCATGAGAATCATCAAGAAACTCCAGAATGGGAGCAATGGCCTCATCGGGATGCAATAATTGTGAAACACTGACACCAACACCGAGAAGCGCACCACTCCGGACTTGCCCATCGGCGTCCGAAAAGGCCTTCTTGAAGTCTTTTGCTAGTAGCTTGGAATCCACCCTCACCGTCACTAATCCAGAGGCAAAACCGCCAGCTTTGCGAACAGACCAGTCCTCATCCTCAACAAGATCCTTTGCGAGACCAATAATCGTATCATTGTCTAAACTCGCAGATACAGCAACAAGACCCCAGGCTGCACCACCACGAAACTCGGGATCGGGGTCTTCAAGGAACGGACGAATCGTCGGGAAACGATCTTGTTTGTTGGGGATAGTGGAGAGAGCAATACCCAGAGAGATGATTGCTGCACGACGAACCTGTAAATCAGAGTCATTAATGAGAAACATCAACCGCTTCACGAGTGGTGGATACGTACTTGACGTGGTTGGAGGTAATACTCCGGCATCAGTGGATTGCGAAGAGAGTTCAGAGGGAGCTGGTTCGCTGGATGTGCCAGTGAATGACTGGGACAAGCCCTTTGTTGTTGCTCGTGAAGGTAGTTCTTGAATGCTTGATCCCGAATCGATTCTGCGAGGCTCCTCTGGTGTGTCTGTGTGAACCGGAACGGTCTCCACCGAGATGACAGGAGGCTCAATTGATGGAACTCCACTCTCGGTCAGTTGCTTGACGATCTTAGTGACAACTTCAGCTTTCTGAGGTATGAACGACTTGATGCGTTGGAGCATCTCTTCCAGCCTATCAGGATTACTCTGATGGCGGAGAACAGTCAATGCCACAAGTGGGACAAGAAATTCAGGACTTAGAGAAACCGCGGTCCCACTCCGCTCAATTCGAATCTTGAGCATACCTGACGAAACAAGGGTGGTGAATGTACTGGACTCCGCTTCGATGGGTAGATCAAAGAGCGGTAACGATTCACACTGCGCCTCGATCAGTTTTTCTACAGTCGCATAAAGCGAATCGCGTTCAGCCAAGATTCCAAGCCGTCTGAAGACGGAATCGGCATATTTCGGTCCCCCTGCGAACAAGTCCAAGAACTCGGGAGAGGAAGGAGAAGGAAGAAAGCCGAGACGCTTGTACCAATCTGCGGACAATCTGAGAATGTATGGTTTACTCAGGAGTGGTAAGAGGTCAAAGGGGACTTCATTAGGAAGACCATAACGGGTCATCGCTTGACGTAACTCGGTATCGGTGAACTCGGTTATCAATACTGATACGGGCGTGTTGATTCCGTAACTCCTTGCATTATCAGTAGCCGTCTGATCTTTATATATATAATATTTTAACTCGTTCGTCCCACGCACGATCTCACGCCGTGAGGTCCAGTCTGCACATCTGCATGACAGAATGAAGAACACATAATCGGATCTTGCAGAAGAGAGGCTACCCAAGAGATAACTGATACTTGAGGGGTCCATTTCATCAAGACCGTCGAGAAAGATGTACGCATTCTCGCCCGCCCCGCTGAGAATGGGATCTATCAGGTCTACAAGAGCAGGTAGGGTTTCCACTCTGAAAATACTAGTGAGCGCCTTCAGACCGTGGAGCAATGGAACAAAGAAGGTCGGTGCGCCCAAGTCTGCAATCTTTCGCGACATTCGGGCCATATACCATGTCTTTCCCAGACCCGCATCACCCAGCACGACAAAGATATTGCGATCGGTCATTCCCGCATCGCCAATAAATCTATCAAAGATCATCTCGTGTTTTGTACGTGCAACATAGAGCGAATCATCATACCGCACGCCGAAACCTGTGGCACCTGTGGTTCTCTGACGCTGAAGATTGCCTATCACAAGAAGACGAGAGAAATCAAGGGTCTCGGGCGAAGAATATTTGCCCATGAATTTTCTGAAAGAGATGTCGAGACCGCGCTCCATTGCTGCCAGTCTACGAAGAACCTCATCAAGGGCCTCATTGGTCTGCTGACCTTGGGCTAAGACCATGTCGATTTTAACACCCGTAGATGCGGCCAGCTCGAGTACTTGAGTGAGGAGTTCCTGATTGCCACGCAGTTGGCTGATAATATCATCCATATTGGCCTGAAGATCACGCAGACCATACTGAAGTCCTGCTGTCGCATCTTCAACGCTTATACCACTTCGCTCGGAGATACTGGACGCCAACTCCTCAATATCTTTAGGACGACCTAGATTCATCAGGCCACTGGCCGAGTCTTCAACCTTATTCTGAATGACTTCTCCGATCACTTCAGCACTGACGGAAACACCAATACTGCTCATTGAACGGGCAAGAAAGCTTCCTACAGCTGTTGCCGCTATTGGCCCCAAGGTTGCACCAGCCAAAACAGAGGCAGCAGTAATAACCAGTCCCTTTCCTGCTCGCTTTAGAAGATCTTTGAGTGCCACAGTAATCAAGCTTCCAACAATATGAACAAACTAGCACCTATAAGAATACTCAGTATATCTAATGGCCATCTAAAAATTACAACATCATTAACGTGGGAATGCAATGATTAGTCCAACACAGACACAACGTGGACAACCAGCGAACGTATATTGAACAATCGTAAACAGTAGATCCATAGCAGGCTCATCAACAACAGTGGATATCAACTCCTTCAACGTCATAGAGAGAGCCATTTTGCTTGAAAAGGTGGACGAAGTATTTTAATTGCCCGCCCACAATATCCAAGTTCTCTGCTGCTGTTGACTACCCGATTTTTGGGCAGGTTCTTCAAGTCACTGTCCCCAATTACTCACCACAACAAATGAGTTCATTGTTATCGCGGATTAGTACTTGGAACAGACAGTATCAACTTGACTATCGTTGATATGAATGTCATTCGGATTCACTTAGTACTGAATCCAAATACGTTTCAAAATCTTTCAGGGCTAAGACGATCCATTTTTCTTCATTTAGTTTCTCAACTTTATCGATTTTTTTAGCGATTATACCATAATACTTTCTCCAATCGTCCAAGCCTACAAACTGTGACTTGTCGTCCAACTTTGTCAGTATTTCTTTTGCTACAGTGGCGTCAAGGTCGCTCCATTTAACCTCAAGAAATAGAGCTATTTTCTCTTGTTCATTTAGTGCAACAATATCAATTTCTTGATCTTTATACCACCATCGTCCAATTTTGTAAAATCTGAACGGAAGTATTTTGGCATTGTTCAGTTTTAGCAGCAGCTGAATGGCGATATCCTCAAATACTTTTCCGAGATATTGATTGAAATCTTCCAGCACTTGCGTTACCAACAATTCACCTTGATCTGTTTCGATTAGATCAATATTCGGATGGACAAATCTGAACCAAAATAAGAAATATGGGTCATTGAGATAGTATCGCCCCTTTCGACTTTTCCAACTTGCCGTTATTGAAACCTCTCGACGTATTAATCCAAGATCAATTAGAACGGAGAGATATTTCCCAACAACCGCTCGTGCAAGGCCAGTCGCATTCACGATTGCCCCTAATGTTGTTTTTCCTCGTGCAACAGATTCCATAATTGCAAAGTATGTTCTTGGTTCATCTAACTCTTCTCTGAGAACAAAGAAAGCGTCTTGATACAAGAATGAAGTTCTTTTGAAGTAGTTCGTGATATTTTCTTTAAGGCTTATTTTATCGTTAAATTCAAGCAGGTATGTTGGGGTTCCTCCAACAATCCCATAGGCTCTTACAAAATCCTCTATTGAATAACTTGGTAAGAATGCTTTGGCACTACCAAAATCCATTGACTTAAGTCTTAGCTGCGCAGTTCTTCTTCCATAAAGTGGATTTTTGTAACCGAACAATTTTTCCATCATACTAATTGAAGATCCACAAATTACAAAGAAGATTCTCGTGGAAGAGAGCTTTTGATCCCAATATTCCTGAAGTACCGAAGGCAAAGATGAATCACTCTTAACAAGGTAGGGAAATTCGTCCAACACCACTATTTGTCGATTTTGAATCTTCTGAGTGAGATATTCAAAAAATGAGTCCCAGTCATGCAGTGGATTTTTTCTTACAAGATCGTCATCAAAATAGTCGGCAAATTTCTGTGAGAAACGTCTCAGGTTTTCAATCTTGCTTGTTTCTCGCGCAAGTAAATATATCCCATTGTGCCGTCGTAATAATTCTAACAAGAGAGTAGTCTTACCTATTCTCCTCCGCCCATAGAGAACAATGAACTCGGCTTTGTTACGTTCAAACCGTTTCTCAAGAAGCCCAAGCTCCGTTTCCCGATCAACGAACATTGTATACTCACAAGTAATTTACTTTGGAGTATATTATTTAGCCTTTTTGTGTCACCCAAAATTGGATAAATAGAAAAACACAGGACCTCGAAAATTAAACCGAGAAAAACGATGTGATGATGTGTAAACTACGAAGTAATCAGATATGGAAACAACGCCCCAATCAAATAAACACCAACGACCGCAAAGCACAGCGCCAAGTTTAAGACATGGCCATTTGAGAACAGACCAAATGGTTTACAAACCTCCTCTATGACAGGAGAAGACAGATCATCGGAGAGTGATACCGTGAGCAGTAATGACGAACGGGTCGCAGACCCATTTGAGATCGCAGCGAGCAATGCTGAAGAAATTGTGACTGATGAAGAGGTTCGAGCAATCGTCACCTCAAAGAAGAGTTTCAACTTTTACTATGGCACTGCACCCACTGGCCCCTTCCACTTTGCGTATCTCATCCCATTAACCAAACTAGTTCAACTTGCAGATATCGGTGGGAAAGGGACTATCCTGCTTGCGGATTATCATGCACATCTTGATTCTCAAAAGACCTCATTTGAATTGATGGATTTGCGGTCTCAATATTATAAGGAGTGCATCAAAGGAATTCTTGGAGAACATGCCAAGAAACTCAAATTTGTTCGTGGCTCTTCATATGAATACAAACGCGACTATGTAGAGGATCTCTTCAAGATTGCGGCAAAAGTCACGACAAAACGAGCCCTAAGAGCTGCCAGCGAAGTGGTACGAATCAGGGGAGAGGCAAAGGTCTCAGAACTGATGTACCCGCTACTACAAATTCTTGATGTGAAATATCTCAAGGCAGACATCACAGTCGGCGGCATCGACCAGCGAAATATCTACATGCTCGGAAGAGAAATCCTTGAGTCGATCAAGTTCAAGAAAGGAGCCTATATCTTCATGCCACTGTTGCCATCGCTTCGAGGCGGTGGGGCAAAGATGTCAGCCAGTGATCCACTCTCGCATATTCGGGTCACAGACACACCGCAACAGATCAAATCGACGATCAAAAAGGCGTACTGTCCAGCGGGAGACCTCGAACAAAATCCGATCACTGCGACAGTCCGTTACATTCTCATGCCAAGGTTTGGCAAGATCCTCATCAAGCGTAAAGAGAAGTTTGGTGGAGATATTGAGTTCAGCTCGATCGAGGAATTCGAGAAGGCGTACACAGAACAGAAACTGCATCCACTCGATGTGAAGCAGGCTGTGACAGACGGACTGATCGAGATCCTATCACCAGCACGAGAATACTTCGAGGCGCACCCAGATATCCTGAATGAAGTCGAGAAGACCTTCGGTGAATGATCATCACAGTAAGTCGAGAAAAATATTCGTAGAGGTCTCCATTGCCGCAAGAGAGCAAGAGAGACCTCACTGGTTGTTTTAATCTAGGTCGATACCAAGACTGTCTAGGAGCGCATCAAGATCCGCCTTAGAGAGAGATTTGGCCTGCTCGAGGATGATCTCGATCTCATCAGCAGTCATGCCCTTCTTCTCCAGCTTCAGTCGTAGCTCTTCGAGCTCTGAAGGCGTCTCCGATAGAGTAGGTCGTTCTACTGCCTCCGGAGCTTTACCCTCAGCCGTGGCAAGGGCCTCGGCACGACGAGCCTCTTCTTGAGCGATGACCTCCTTGAGGAAGCCGGGTCGCTCACTCGCCTTCATTCGTGCAAGATCAGCCTTGAAGGCCTCAATCTCTTCATCGCCAAGACCAGTTATCTCAGCAAGCCGAGCGAGAAGCTCGTCCACCTCTGGAATTATGGCCTTGATAGGATACCCCTCAATATCGGCCAAGTCCTTCTTGAGTTTGACAGGTTCCAACTCGGTATTCACGATGTCGAGGATCATCTCCTGACGTGAAGCAACAGGTGGAATCCGCGGAATCCGGCCCTTTCTCAGGAGACGAATCATTGCATTCAGCCACCGGATCATCTGGGGGACGCTATAGACCTTGACGTAGAAGAATAATAGCGCAGCCAAGATGACAAAGCTGACACTCCCGAAGGTAATAGCGGTCTGGACAGCAATCTGGGCAGCCGAGGGACTCGACTGAATAACGAACTGTATCTGCTGAGTCGCGTAGTTATTCTTACTGAAAGTCACACTCATTGGGAAGTTACCCGCATCACCTACAAAGAAGGAGAGGACATAGGTGCCATTTCCTTCTGCTCGCATATAGTCGGGGAAGTAAGTCAGATTACCCGGACCAAGAGTGACCTGTGGAATGACACCATCAATACCAACATTGTGATCGAGATCCCAGTACTGGATAGTGATCTCAATGGTGGCACCGGGCACGGTCTTGATAGTCTGTGTTGCCACAAAGTATGTCGTCAATATTGGTCGGATTATCAGTTCCAAGTTTAGCGGGCTTATCTGATAGTACGACGCATCAAAGGTAATGCTTATGCTATACGTGTCGATCGGGAGATAATCTGGAACAGTCAGCGAGTAGGATCCATTGGCCATCGGAATAAGCTGTATGGAGCCGATGGTCTCCCAGATCGCGTAGCCATTGATACCAGTGACCGTCTCACCAGTAAGCGAGTTTTTCACAGTGAAGATGATTGTCGAACTCTCATTGATTGGGACCGAGACACGTTTCAGACCCTGAATAGTAGTCGGGATCCGAGTCATGACCAGATTGACCTCTTTGAGCGCAGTATTGTGGTTTGGCTTGGCAAACTCCACATCCACATCATAGGTTCGGGGCACAGTCATGTTGAGAATCAATGCAACTGTGTACGTCCCATTATGCAGATCCGTGATTGTCACAGCGCCTCCATCCCAGTTGACTGTCACATCCGCATCCATAACAGGAGTGGAGTCATGCGTGTTGTTGAGGTAAAACCTGAAAATGACCATGTCACCATGATAGCCTGACTTGGTCACAGTGTCCGGAATAGCTTCAACGGGGATCGCAAGAACATTGAAGCTGATAGTACGCTGAGAGATCGCGTAACCAGTCTTTGCGGCCGAAACACGCAGTTGATACGATTGGACGTTCAGCTCACTTGCATTCAACTCGGCACGGTAGGTATGATCGGGTTGCTCAACAAAGAACCCTGAGATTCCGCCAACCTTGTAAGACACGCTGGCACCAGAGATGCGTTCTCCAAGATAGGTGTCATTATACTCGGCCGTGAGCACCACAATATCCCCGTAATAGGCGGACATCGTGATAACACCACCATTTACCCAAATACCAGTGAAAACTGGCGAAACCGTCACATCAAGGACGATATCGAGGAATGAATAGCTATCGGCAATAGCACGCACAACGGCCTGGTATTGACCCACTGCAAAACCACTAGCATCAATAATGCCACTATAGTATCCGGGAGTCCCATTGTACGTGAGCACATAAGCGGTATCATTCCAAGTGATAGTGACTGTTGCAAGATTGACCGGATTATGACGAGCGTTATCTTCCAGATAGACCCAGATCGGAACTGATGTCGAAGCGACTATCTGAATACTCGAGCTCTGCGGCAGAATTGTGCCAGAGGCCTTTGTGAGAACCATGGAGATACTCTTTGAACGCGTCTGATAGAACTCACGCGACACTCGAACAGTCAGGTCATAAGTCCCATAGGACTGTGTTGTTGTGTCGAGGTACAGGATGTAGGTCCCATTGTGAAGATCAGTAAAGTTGTAGACGGTAATATTCCACAACAGTTGCGCAGTCATCTCAGGAACTGAGGTATTATGGTAGGGTTCACGGACATCGATTCGAATCGGAATGATCGCGCCCCATTCGTCGTAATAGGATGTATGCTCAAGATATATCTCGACCGTGAGAGCCCCTGGCTGGATAGTGACCGATGCCTCTGCTGTACGATAATTGGATAACGACGCATTCACGGTAAATGGATAAGCTTGGGCAAGGAGCCCGGTCGTATTGATAGCAAGCTGATATACTCCACCACCAATATAGTTTATCGAGACAGAGGTGCCATAAAGACTATACCAATCGGTTTCAACGGTTGCCCCAGTCAATGCAACATCGTGATCAACGTCGTAAAAGGTGACATTCACTATCTGTAGCTCACCAATAGGCAGCGATGCCGCTGGAGGAGCCTCACTGATCAGGTTTGTCTGGATCAAGCGAATCACGCCCACCACATTTGTAATAGTACGTGATCTGTAGAAGGGCGAACCGCTCTTACTGGCTGTTAAATTGAAATAGACAGAACCAGTGCCACCGAATTGATCTGTTGGAACCAGCACAGTATACGAGCCATTACCATTGTCCGTAAGATAGTAGGTGGGAGAACTCACATTGACAAAAGTCAGTGCAACAGCAGCTCCACTTATCCCCTCATCAGAGATATAGTCGATGTATTGGAAAATAATTGACATATTATCGAGATAGGGAGTGGACTCGACAAGGGAGAAGAAGATCTGTGTGGGCCGTTCCACAGTTGTGGCAGTAGTCGTTGTACTACGGGGAGCATAGTACGGAGCCCCAGAACTTCGATCTATGGCTATCTGAATCTCTTCATTTGTCACCAACGAGGTCGAACTCAGAAGTGAAGAGTTAAAGCTGATCTCATAGTATGTACCGTGATTGATCAATGCATAATTGCTGTCTGTTATGACCGTATGGCCAACGCCATGGCTCAGAGTGATGTGCGACTTTGCGATTGCTATCAGATCACCAGTCAGGAAATCACTGAACTTGAAAGTAAAGGTCACATTCTCCTTGAATGGAATCTCGCCTGGTGTCTGAACAAGAATTATCTGCGTATATCGCTGTATCACACGAGCGTTGATGGTCTTTGAGGCTGACTGATAGAATGGTGCACCACTACGACTCAGCGCCACATTAATCGGGAACGAGGCAACCGAACCGAGTGCAACTGAATCGATCTCAATACGATACTGGCCATTACCGATATAGGTGACCCAGTAATTGGAGGCATCGAGTGCCGAAGAGGAATTACTACAACTCACAACAACTGTTGCACCTTCAATTGGAGACCCGGTGGAATCATCTGTATAGGTCACGACAAAAGTAACGTTCTCTGCATAAGGAGTCGGGTCAGGAATATCATACCCCAATTGGGTCACTCTCTTGCTTACGGAGAGTGATAAAAGATCAGTGGCATCAGCCTCATAATTTGAGCCTGTATAGACAATGGTGACATTGAGGATAAAGGTGCCATCTGACGAGAATGCAGAACTATTGAGCTCAACACTATAGTGGCCGTTTCCAAGATCGGTCACTGTGTACCAACCTGCAAGTGAGGCATTGAGCGTGAGGATGCCCACCATGTTCGCTGAAGAACCACTCACAAGATCAGTGTAGACGAATTCAAGGGTCACGTTGTTCTTCCACTGAACGCCCGGAACCGAGATATGAGACAGCTGGGTACTTCTACGAGACACATAGACAGTAAAACCAAAGGAGGCGACATCTTCGTAGAAGGGCGAACCTGTCCAAGCAACATTCAGATGAAGGGTGAAAGTGCCAATGCCACCCAGACTTGATGTGTTGATAGCCATTGTAAAGAGCTTGGTAGTGCCGTCATAAGATAGTGTATACACAACACTCCCCTCAGATAGACTGATCGTCAGGGAACTACTATTAGCAATTCGTGCAGTGCTTAGGGAGTCAACATAACTGAAAGAGAGATTTGCAAGCTCACCATATGGTGTCCCCTGAACTGGACTGTTATCAACATAGGTTGGTCGCTCTAATACGATGAGGGTCACATCCATTGTCTTGTTCTCGTACAGTGGGGGTTGACCCGATTTCCACATGAATTCAATTCTAAAGACAAAGGATCCCACAGCGTTGAACAGAGAAGAGTTGAGTCGGAACTCGTAGGTCCCAGGATTCCCGGACAATTCCATTATGACAAAATCGGACTGTGTGACAGGATGTCCAGTAGTCAGCGGGGTGATACGGACAAAGACACCATTTGTTCCATTTGAGATACGTGTGGAATTCACTACATCCCAATAGACTGCGGTGAAGGTGAAATTCTCAAGATAGTATTTTGCTGTCGGAGCCTGTTCAAGGTAGAGATCTGTGTCCGTACCAAGAACACGAACAGTCGTGTCAATGGTCCCATTCTTGTATTTGGTAGTCCCGGGATCGGTCCACCGAACAGTAATTCTGAGATCTTTCCACCCGATAGTGCCCCACTGTTCTGCCTTGAGGGTGATGTTATAGTGTCCCGCGCCCAGACTTGAAACAGCCACATTCCATGTGAGAGTTGCTGTTGGTGAGCTGACTTCGATACGGACGTAACCAGTGCTGTTGACTATCCCCTCTCCAAGATCCGTGTCACGGTATTCAACAAGGATGACTATGTCAGTCTGATATGGAGTCTGCTCAACTGGACTGTCTAAGACAAACAGGGTATTGTGACTGCGGACTTGAACATCGACTGTGAAAGTATGGTTCTGATACCCGCCCTTGGTGACCGTGAAATTGACCACATAGTATTCACCCGGAGCAGTAAGAGGATCATCGCTCTCGGTGAAAATCGTGATCTCGTAAGTACCCGGCGAGGTCTCGATCACAGTATAGTTCTTCTCACCAGCAGAATGGAAACTTGTCCAGTTGCAGACAATTGAACTATTTGAACCCGTGATAGGCTGGTTGGAGTCGGTGTCGGTCCATGTCAATGAAAACGAGGCGGATTCACCAACTGGGATGGACAACTGATTTGCCGTGTAGGATATTGTATTGTAGATCTCACGTACTTCAACGAAAAGAATCATACTCTTTGTAAGTACAAAGGAAGCACTTGCCGTGATCGCAAGAGGATACTCGCCAAGATCAACGCCTGTCATGTCCAGAGTGACGTGGTAGATGCCATTCCCAGACTCAACGACAGAATAAGAGCCAGTCCAGTTACAGCTGATTGTGGCACCGGTGATACCCGTACCATTCACATTCGTATAATTGACATCAAACGACTGATCTTTACCGATTGCATCAGAGATGCCGGGATATTGTGGGGATGACACTGTGGCATCATAGTGAATATTGAACACAAGATGAGCAGTCGACAGGTCGTAGGCACCATGCGTCCAAGTGAAGTCCATCGTGTAGGCACCCTTACCAGTCACATTGGTGGTGTCAACAACCTTGGTATATTCACCAGTACCACTATCGTCAAAGGAACCACTCCCGCCAGCCCAAGTGAACTGAAGTGTTCCACCCGAAACTAGAACATCACTGTCGGTATCGTTGACCTTGAGAATCACAAGTACAAGATCCCCATAGGTCACATTAGTCACCCATGTTCCCACAGCATCTGAGGGATAACTGATGACTATGTCCGATGAGTGGATCACGTTAAAGGCGCGCTTGAAGAATCCAACATTGCGAGTATAGGTATTGGTGCCCGAGTCCTCTGTAAATGCCTGAATCATCCAAGAACCAGCACTTGCATTAGCTCCTGCTAGAGTAAATGTCGGAGAGGTTGCATAGCCTGAACCGTCAACGGTCGCCAAGACCGAATACCAGCTGGAACCACTGGGATCGAACACGGTAATGTTGACCACTGAGTTCGTGTAAGACATGCCAACATTGACCCGGACTTGCGTTGTATCGTCGGCACGGAAGGAAATGGTGCGTGTCCAGCTTGACGTGCTTGGATCCTTGACCTCAATATCAGTGATCATGTTCGGGGCCGTACTTAGGATTCGCCAGTAACCATACCTCCCTGCTTCAGTGGTCACCTGATAGGCTGACACATTGAGATACCCATCACCGGGATCTCCACCAGACCAGCCAGTCGTGAGATTGGTCGCGGGATCTAAGGGTCGAGCAACTGAATAGACATCACGATTGAGGGGTATTGTCTGATTGAAGAAATATCGATTCGAGTAGCCAGTCGGAATATCTGCAAGATAGAATGTTGAGAAAGAGGCATCAGTACCATTTTGAACCGTGTAGGATTCCCCATATGCTGTAGGATTGATATCATAGACCGTTCGAGTGCCAGTGCGCCGAGCAAAGGTGTTGACTGCAATATCGAACTCCACCTGAATAAACCTGTTCGGATCAGGTGTCGAGGGAGTCGGAGCCCACGTAAAGTTCAACTTGACAGGATTTGTGGTCCAAGGTGATGCGGGCGTTTGGTAGATGTGGCCATTTCCCCAGCCTGCATCAGTGGTGACATCTTCACCGTTCATCTTTAGATTGACATTTGCAGGCGTGGCAAGCGTCTTGAGATACAAGCGGACATTATCAAACTTGGCAGTAGGTCCAATCTCGGGATCATAACCGACATTCTGTTTACTCCAGAGCCCGATCTCAATATCTACAGTCGTGAGTGAGAAGATATCAGTGGGGACACTCACAAGACCTGAATCAAACCAAGTCCGTTCCGCAGCAATGTCATCAAAGACAAGCTGCCAGACCATAGACCCTTCCACACGTGCATAGACTGCAAAGGATCCAGTCATATTATAGTGCGTATCATCTTTGGTCTGAGCCCAATAATCCAGTCTCAGACCCGCCCATACAACAGAGCCTCGATCAACGGTCATGGACTGAGAGGCATATGCAAAATCCCCGTTATCATAGTAATAGGGTGCACTTCCAGAGTTGCTGCTGATCTCAACATCAATACAGCCACCACCAGAAGCATCACCGGTGGAATTGTAGGAGGAAATGGGAGTACTATATGAACCAGCGTCCGTGTTGCCTAGGGACCAGTTGCCAGTACCAATCGCAGTTGAGAAGTCGTCATTCTTGATCCATGTGCGATTCTCCGTCAGTCCGGTGATTGTGGCCTCTGTATAGTACGCTTCCCAGTCGGTGCCTGTAGGTACATCTACTGACACATCTGTTGTCGTACCATTGGTAAGGTATTTCATCGATTGGTCCTGTAGACGATCGGTCCGGTTGCCATATTCACCACCCTGAAGATATTCGGACGTTCCACTCCACTCGACCCAGCCCTGATCGGTCAAGACAAATTCATGAAGCTCTTCACCGGGACCAAGCTTAATTTGTTGACCATCACCGATATCGACCACTCGCGAGCCAGTAGTACTATCAGTGGGACTCGGACCAGTCGTGGATAAGGGACTGGTGACAATCGCGGCCTGTAAGACAAACAGGGTCAGCGCAAATGCAACAAATGCCATGGGAACAAGTCTTCGACGCACATTCATTATTCCATTCCTCCTTCCTTGAGCTGGTCGAGTAAGGCATCTATCTCCGCCTTAGTCAGATTTTGTGCTTGCTCAACTAAGATATCGACCTCAGACTCATCTATCCCAAGTGATAGAAGCTGTTCTCTAAGATGAGCCAACTCATCCTCCGTGAGCTTCCGAGTCAGCTCCTCCGGAGGCACCTCCTCGGCCGCTTCGGCAAGATCACGAGCACGTCTTGCCCGCTCTTGTCGAATGACCTCCTGAACGAAGCCCGCACGTTCACTGGGCCTCATCTTTTCAAGGTCGGTTCGTAGAGTCTCTAGGTCCTTCTCCGTCAATCCCACTATTGCGGCCAGCTCTTCGAGTAATGCCTCAACATCAAGAGCCGAGATATCGACCGTCGATAGCGCGACATCCTCCATTGTCTTGGTGATACGCACAGAGGCAAGATCCGCATTCATCTCGTCTAGAAGCATCTCTCTTCGTGTGCGGACCTTCGGTTTCTCAGGAACACCACCCTTCCGGACCTTCTTCCACATCGCAATGATAATCCGTAACATCTTCGGAACTGAGAGAACCTTGATGTACAACGCACCGAAACCGCTCAGCAGAAAAATCGCAGCGGCAAGCCATCCAATTCCTGTGTAGAGCGATTGCTGCTCTGGAGTCATGATTGTATAGACCGCAAGAGAATATTCGGAGGTGGCGTAATCAGATTTTGAGAGTACTATATTGATATCAAACGCCTTGATACCGTGACCAACAAACCCGAACTCGTAAGTACCATTACCAAAGTCGCGTGTGAGTTCAGGTACTGCATCAGCAGTGGTATCAGCAGTGCTGTTCATCGCACCCGGGATCGCAACATTATGATCCTCATCCCAATAGGTCACCCGAACTACGAACTCCTCCCCATCATAGAGAGTGACTGGTGGTGGAGTGACCAACAGCTTTGTTCGAATTGTCCGGATAGTCAGACTCACTTGGGAGGTCGCCGCGGAATAGTTGCCTTTCGTGAGGGAGATTCGTATGAGATACGGTGTTGATCGTATCGAAAGGCGACTTGCCTCGGTTTCTGTGGGACCGAACCGATACGACCCATTCGCTAAGGGGGTCAATGAGACCGCCCCAAACTCCCAGATCGCTGCTGCTGTTGCACCTGTAATTAGCTGACCTGTCAGGGTGTCGCGGAATGTAAACAGGATCGTATAGTCATCTCCAACAGGGAAATCGATCTCATATGGTCCTTCAAGTGCTGTAGGCCGCGGCCTGACAACAAGTTTGACTAAGGTAAAACCGGATTTGTGTCTCGGCTTCTGGAAGGACACAAAGACATCATATCCAAGTGGACCAGCGCTCACACTTGTCGAATCGATTGACAAGACATAGGTGCCATTATTCAGGTCTTCAAGAACACCAGTTATGCTACCAAGCTCGAACGACGCGGTCGAACCGTTAATACCTTGGTTATTGTAATCATCCCAGAAGACAAAGGTAAAAGTGGCATTTGTCCCATAATAGACTTCCACCAGTGCATCATAGACGATGACCCTTGTTGGAATCGATTCCACAGTGAGAAGGAATTGGGTCGTAGCCGGAGTATGAGCAGACTTTGAACTGGAAACAGTAATGACCCAATTCTGAACATCAAGAGCACTAGTATCAATGAGGGCTGTATAGTAACCAGGTTCAACAGCTGGGCTGAGGTTGCCAATTAATGGACCAACACCATATACAACAGTCGCATCGACTACTGGTGCATTGAGATCTGTGTTGTTCAAGTAGACTGTAATATTGATCATATCACCGTAGACTGCGGAGATCTTCGAAATACTGTGATATGGCATCATATCCGTTGAGATCTCGCGCACCTCGAGAGATACTTGGGTACTTGAGCTTCTGTAATTAGTAGAGACCGCCTGCACAAGTACTTGATAGTTACCCACAGGTACATCTGTAACTGTAAGAGTTCCCAAATACTTGCCCTGCGAAGCGTTCCAAGTGAGAGTCCCATTTCCGCCAGACCAACTGAAGACAAGAGTCCCAACGGAAATAACACTACCATTACTTGCCAGTGCATAGACAGCCTCTACTGCAATAGTCTGACCATTTACAACACTTAGTGAACTGAGCGCCAGAGAGATAGTTGCAGGCACTTTACCTAATCGGAATTCAACATCCATATCTCGAACTTCGTGATTGGTCTTTGTGAAGTGCAAAGACACAGTGTATACTCCTGCATTGTAGGTCTTTGAGGGCACAGTGACGTTGTAAAGGCCGCCGCCAACATCGGTCATAGAATAATTATCCCCATGAATCTGGATATTCACCGTACCACCGAGTATCGGCGATCCGTCACGAGCATCTGTCACATTCGCGGTGAAGACTATCGCTTCGCCCCAGATCGGGTAGACCGGGTTATTACTCAATTCTATGGCAACGGGGACCGGCGAGAGGACTATATCGGCAGTCACAGTCTTATTGAAATGCAGATATTTGGACGCATTCACATCAAAGATGTATGTCCCGGCCACCAGACCCGTAGTGTCTATTGTCAGATTGTATACACCGTCACCCAATTCAGTCAATGTGTAAGAAGTGCCATGCTGAGAACCCCAATTGGTCTTGACATCTGCATTGATGATACCAAGTCCCGACTTGATATTTATAAATGTAATATTCACTTGAACCATGTCACCAGAGTAATAGGTCACACCAGAGGGGACAACCACTGAGAGAACAGTGGCAACAGGATTGACAATGATACTATACCTGATATTGGTGTGATTCTGATAATACGGTGAGCCAGTAATACTGACGTTCACAGAGAAATAGTATCTGCCAGTTGAAACAAATGTACTCGTGTTGACACGGACCTCATATGTACCATCGTTGTTGTCAATGAACCATGCTTGAATCGGGGTCGTGTTTAGACATGCCACGGTAAATGTGGCACCAGTTATCCCTACAGAAGTGGAATAATCGCTGAATTCAATGAGCGCCGTGGCATTATAGTAAATATCACTTGGGGGAGTTGAGACAACTGCAACTTGAGTTGCACGTCTAGTAATGGTCACCTCTGTAGAAGTTGTAGAATTGGAATAGTATGGTGATGAATCGCCCCAGTGGAAAAGTATCGTTATGGGGTGACCACTGACAAGAACGGATGTCAGATCAGTCGAATTGATTGAGATCAGATAATTATTACCGGATTGTGTCAAAGTGTACTGAGCATCCGTAATTGGAAGGCCTGAACCATGCGTCAGAATGAGAACAGACTTGTCAAGACTCACACTTGTTCCTGACAGAGAATCGGTCACGGTGATTTCAAACTCTACATTGTCCAAGAACTGAGTATTGAGGGGGGACTTCACAACAGACAATGTAACAGGTCGTCGTGAAACCTCAATCTGAACGGATATCGTTCGAGACTGATAATAAGGTGTCCCCGTGTACGATGCGGTTATGTCGATCACATATGAACCAAAATTGCCGAGCGCTTCTGTGGAAATTCGTATACGGTATTTCCCTACACCAACAACATCTACCCAGTAATTGGAATTATAGACAAGTGGTGAAGATGCAGTCGCACAAGACGCTCTAACAGTTGCACCATTTATCCCAATGTTAGTATTATCATCAAGATAGGTCACTGTCACATTCGCTTGACCAAGATATGGAGCAGGACTGGGAAGATCACTTGTCAACTGAGTCCTTCGTTCCACGATGGTGAGGTAGAAGAGGTCAGAAGCATCATCACAATGTCGTGATCCGCCATAGGTCATTGTCACATTTATTGCGAAAGTGCCAAGAGTACCAAAGGCCGTAGTGTCAAGGATCAGAGTATACGTACCATCGCCATTATCCGTTACCCAGTAATAGCCAGTCAGAGACGAATCGAGTGTTAAAGTGCCGCCATCCATCCCTGATGTGGAGAAGTCGTCAAGATCACGGTACGTGAAGAGAAGGGTCAGATTATTTGCGTACTGTATTGGTGTGAAAGCACCATGAACCAGTTCCGTATAACGTGTGCGTACTGTGATCGTCACCGCCACAGATGTTCGATTCTGATAGTATGGACTTCCCACCCATGTCACATTGACATGGAACGTATGAGTTCCGGGGGTCCATGACGATGTGTCAAGTTCCAACTGGAATTCCCCAGTAGCATCACCATCATAATATAGCGTGTAAATAATAGACTCCTGAATTGAGATGTATAGATTAGGGCTATTGAGAATGACATTACCCGAGAGAGAGTCCCTATACGTGATCGTAAGGTTGACCAGTTCATCATAGGGAGTTACCGGAAGAGGCTGCCAATTAACAATCGTCTGCCGCTGTGTCGTATACACAGTGATGATGAGAGTCTTGTTTTCATAGAGCGGAAGTTGGCCCTTTGTCCAGTTAAACCAGATTTCAAGGTCGCAGGAGATCAGGCCGCTGAGAAGGGTCGAGTTGAACTCGAAGCGATATTCGCCCGGGCTTCCAGAAGGATCGACCTCTGTAATTACCATCTTCGACTGGTCCAGAGATTGACCAGATGTGAGAACAGTCACAGTCAGATGAACATTCCCTGCGTAGAGACCGGTCGCGTTTACAATTCCCGTGTCACCAGCAACATCATAGTAGATGAGTGAGAAGGTGATGTTTTCACCATACGGTGTTGAAACCGGATTCTCACCAATGAAGATATCCGTTGGCGTGGCAGTCACAGTGACTGTCAAGTCAATAGTCTCATTTGTGTATTTCACGGTCGGTCCAGTCCAATTCGCATAGATCGTGAGATTCTTGGAACCGACTGACCCCCAAGCACTTGCAGGAATAGTGATGAGGTACTCACCCGCGGCTGAACCGTTGGTCACCGTATAGCTCAAGTCGGGTTCACTGCTCACTACATAGATAAGGACATAGTAACCAACAGCAGAACCATTCTCAATACCAGCATCCGCATCTACATCAAAATAGACCACACGAATCTCAATATTGGCAGTATAAGGTGTAGGATCAACAGGATTCTTGAGATAAAATGAGGTCAGATGAGTGCGCAGCTCTAGGTCTATATTGAAGGTATGATTTTGTGCTGCTGCACGCTCGACCTTCACCTCAAGAACATACGTACCAAGAGTGTCATCTGAATACGAGTGAACAGTCACATTATAGACTCCAGGGTCGGTGGTCTCAACTACTGTGTAATAGCCATGACTGCCGGTCCAATTCAACGAGATAGCACTCTCATATCCTGTGATCGGCGTATCATGGTCTGTATCAGTATAGGTGATGGTGAATGATGTGATATAACCGACTGGAAGAGAGAGATGACTGGTCGAGGGTATGGCCGAGGTATGCAGTTCACGGATTTGAACTGAGAGAACGATCGTACGCGATTCTACATAGTCTTTGGTGGATGTGATCTCGACCGTGTATGTTCCTATTGAAACGCTATTGGTGCTGAGCGTAAGGGTATAATGACCATCACTTCCTCCAACAGGAGTCACGGTATAGGAACCCAGCGTCCAATTACAGGTGATACTTGCCCCAGTGATCCCGTTGCCAAGTTGATTCTCATAGTAGAGAGCTAGCTCGGCATCATAGCCCTGTGGCACATCAACACCCGGAGCATCTGAGGACAAGAGATTGCTGGTGAATATGACATTGAGCCTAAATGTCCGTGCTAACGAATCATAGTACGTCTTGCTCCAGCTCAGGGACACATCAACAGGCCCGTTACTGGCCAGCTTGCTCGTGTTCAATGCAATACTGTATTCACCAGTACCAAGATCGTTCATTGGACCTGAACCCGCAGGCCACGAGTACGTCATGGTGCCGCCGGGGAGTAGATCACCATTGTCAGAATCATTAACGCGCACTTGAAGAAGCACAACGTCGCCGTATGTCACATTGACCTCCCAAGTGGACACGCCTTCAACAGGATACTTGACAAACATACCAGTAGCGTGTTGGATCTCAAAGCCACGCCTGAAGAAGCCGACATTGTGCACCGTACCACCGGACACTTTGTCCGTCACATAGGCCTGAACCTCCCACGATCCGACGGGAGCTGTTGCGGGGTCGAGCGTGACGGATCCTGTTGTCGCGTGGCCAGTACCGTCAACGGTCGCCTGCAGCGTAGTCCAAACTGCCCCTGTAGAATCATAGAGCGTGAAGTTGACCACGTCATTTGCATAGCTTGTGGGCAGAGTTGCACGGAACTGTGTCACATCATTTGCCCTGAAAGTTGTAGTACGAATCCATTGACTGCCATCCCAGACTTCAAGATCAGTAATGATGTTTGGAGAGCTCCCTTTTAGATACCAGAAGCCATTCAAAGAGGTCGTAGTGATCTCATACGCTGAAACATTAAGTAATCCATCCCCAGGATCACCATAGCTCCAGCCAGACGTGAGATTTGTCAGTCGATGAGACGGTTCTCCCACATGATAGATGTCCCGTGTCGTTGGTAATGACACATTGAAGAAGTACCGTGACTCGTAGCCCCCAGGAACAGCGGCATAATGATTAGTGGCCCATTCGACATCAGAGGCGTTAGTGACCGTATAGGCATCACCTCTTTCAAATGTGCCAGTATTTTCTACCGTTTCCACATTATACCGTCGTGCAAAGACCGTGACATTTGTGTCGATCTCAACCGTGATATCAAGATCAGGAGAGGGCGGGAATGGACTCGGTGTCCAACTGAAGTTTGCATAGGCCTTACCATTACTCCAAGGAGCGGCAGGAGTGTATGATGCGGTCCCCTGCCCCCAGAGAGTAGTAGAACCCTGAACGATATTCGCCACATCGACCCCGTTCATCTTTAGATTGACCTGTGAAGGTGTCGCCTTTGCCTTAATGTAGATAACAATATTGTCCAGCCTGCCTTCTGGAAGAATGTCATTGCTTCGATACCATTCACTTTGAGTGACGCGCAGGCCAGCCATTATATTTAGATTAGGTAATGAGATTGAGCTATAATCAACAGGTACTAGCCCTGAGGAATACCATGTATTGTCGTCGTCAATATAATCAAATTTTGAACTCCATAGATAAGAACCACCAAAATCAGGATCACCAACGGACACGAAGAGCTCAAAGAAACCGGTCATATAAGAGCCCCATCCACGACAATCAGCATAGTAATCTAACGAAACACCCATCCATGTGATATCACCACGATCCACGTTTATCGTCTGATTCACAAAAGCCTTCTCACCCGGGTTATACCAGAAGCCGTAAAGATCGCTTGGATTCCTGTGATAATAACCACCAATCTGAAAGATTGGAGCAGCATTACCAGTCCCATGAGCGTCTTGATCCCAAGTGACGGATTTCCGGGAGGTCCCACCCCGCTCAACAGCATAGACGTAACCCGAACTATTAACAGCAATACCATAAAGAATTCTGAAATTGCCATTACCAGTACCATCAGTTCCCCAGTTACCTTGATAACTACCAGTTGAACTGAAGTATTGTATTCGGTCATTGCCCATATCAGCCACATAGATAATCCCTCCAGAACTCACGCTCACACCAATTGGATTCCTGAAATAGCCAGTTGAACCGGAGCCTCTATAGTTACCACCTGAACCAACTAGGCTCTGATAGCTGCCAGTTGCAGAAAATCGCTGCACACGATTATATGTCGTGTCAGCAACAATGACTTCACCATTATTCTGATTGACCGCAATTCCAGTTGGATCATTGAACGAGCCAGTACCAGTTCCCTGCGATCCCCAAGTTCCTTGATAGTTACCATTAGCATCAAAATATTGCACGCGGTCATTGCCCATATCTGTGACATAGACATAACCGTTGGAGTTTCGGATTGCGACTCCGACTGGCTGGTGGAACTGCCCTGTACCAGTGCCTGTGGATCCCCACTCGCCAATATAATTTCCAGAGGGGTCAAAGATCTGAATTCGGTCATTGCCCATATCTGCAACATACACTCGGCCATTGGTTGCAATAGCGATCCCCATGGGCATATTGAACTCCCCATGGTCAGTACCACGAGTGCCCCATTGGGTCACAAAATTGCCGTTCATGTCGAAGACCTGGACCCGATGATTACCGGTGTCCGTCACGTAGACATACCCCGAGGAGTTGATGGCCACGCCCCAAGGATCAATGAACTGACCAGAGCTTGTACCTCGTGATCCCCACTGCCCCTCGTATGTACCACCTGTACTAAAGAACTGTACGCGATTGTTCCCGGTCCAGTAGCCTTCAGTGTAGTTAGTATTATAGTCCCAAGTTGATTGTGTCGAGAACCCGTAGTTGTTCAGCCAAGTCCTATTTTCTGTAATGTCGGTCACTCGCGCATCGACCTGATACCCCTCCCAATTTTCACCGAGGGGCACCGATTGGTTCGAAGTGGTTGTCGTCTGTGACCCTGAATCATATTGCATAGATAGGCTTGAGAATGTGTCCGTTCGCTCACCATATTCAGCAACTATCAACGGATCCCCTGAACCAGTCTGCGAGGTCGGAGCCTGCGAGATCACATACTTGTAGAGGATCTCATCGGGACCCACCTTAATGGTATCCCCATTCCCAAGATCAACGGTCCGCGTTCCATCATCGGACTCGCCTGTGGAGCTTGGGATTGTCATAGTTGGAATGTTAGCTGACACCAGTAGTAGCATTGGTATCAAAATGGCGACAAAGTAAATGGACTTGGCTAATCTCATCTTCTTTCCTCCGTCTACACAGTATGCCTCCATAGAGGCTCCCAACCGCGTGTACTCGGATTCTCGTCTCACTGTTCACTGGGAAATTCACCCTAAAAAAGATACTTGCCCTTCTTGGTTCCATAAATAGACGTGTCTGACGAAAAATTTGAGGTTAAAAAAATAGGCGGGCCGTTCGGTTTTTTGACTTAAACCAGACGCCTCCGCCTATGGAGAATAATTATTACCACACAGATCACAGCCGCGATTGAACCAATGATCAATATGAACTCGAGTTGTAACGGGGGAGATGGCACACCAGTCGCTCCATCACTCACAAGAGTGGCAGATAGTGAGGCCTCATTGAGTCCTCGATCAAGAGCAGTAATCAGCATAGTGACCGAGTGAACGCTCGTAGAGAGAGCATCGAAGGAAGCAACCCATCTTCCGTTCTCGAAGGTACAGTTCTTGGTCACGACCACCGAATCCACGGTGAGTTGGATCTCTACCGAGAGCACAGAACTATCGGCATCAGTGACTTGAACTTGAATTACAAAGTCATCGTAGACAGAATTATCGGAGATCATATCCCAGCTGACTATCGAGGGGGGTGTCGAGTCCTGCTTGGTGATTGGAATGATATCAGTCCACATCTTTGCTTTGAGGAGCAACTGGTATGCAGCGGACCAGTCCATTGAATTCAGAGCAGAGAGCCCATGATTCAGATATTTCGAGGCAGTCTGATATGCAGTCCATGCCCGAGTCTCGTTTTCGTCACTCACACTATTCCACGTAGTTTCAAGATCCTTAGCAACTTTCACGATCATCTGGTCAAGATACGTGCTCTGCGCCCAGTTCTGATCATAGACCGACGTACCGTTATGAAAACTGAAGTAACCCATTGGTGATGATGAGAAGTCCCCTGCATAGTGTGGAGTGCTCCACGTGTGGCCGAAGCCAATAGCGTGCATAGACTCATGGAGTTGGATCACCGAGACCCCGGCCTTCGGAGTGACCCCATCAGAGAGGTAATAACGTTCCCAACTCTTCCAGATAACCGTCTGGCCTCCACCACCAAGGCCTGTAAAATAATGCCCTGCATATTCCATGACCATGTTCTTCTTGATGAAGACGACACCAAAGACTTCGGCAGTGTTCGAGGCACCAGTGACATAGTGCGGTCTCATCTGAGTATAGATCGCATCGAACATGCTGCCCCCATCAGCCACAGTAAGGCCACCAGATGTAGAGGCATGACTCCAGAACAATGTCTTCCAGTCTGTATACGAGTCGATATCAAGATAGTCAACATCAACAGTCCAGTTGATGAAAGGGATCAACTGAGTGAGATGCTCCTGTTGCATCTTTGCATTCGTCACCCAACGCAGACTGTCTACAGAAACCCCATTTTTCACATCCATGTCAAAGACCAACGCACGCAGTCGGCCATTACTCACATATTTCGTCGGCGAATGGAGCGTCGGGAAAAAGAGGTAGCTGACAGGATCGTAGACATAGCCTGCAATATAGGACACGAGCTTTGCAGCATCGGAGGGAGTTGTCAGATCAAGAGTCTGCACATAGGAGTCCATATCCATGAAGGTACTGAGTGGACAGTTAGAGTAGGGGGGATCGTTCCACCAGATCCGTGCCCACTTCAGGTACCACTCATCAGCAGAGGGATCGAGGACATAGATATTCCCTCGCTTCCCACCGAATCCTGCAAACTCGAACTTTACACCAGCATTCAGATCATTGTCCCACTCCAGACGGAAGAAGTCCTGTAGTCGCCCAGAGTCGGGGTCTATCGGATGATAATCGAACCAGTGTTCAAGAGCGTGATCCGTTGAATCGAATTTGCTGAAATTTAATAGATAAAATATGTAGCCCATCTTGGGAGGAGTCACATATGGGTGGTCCAACAACCATTGTTCGACAACATCGGCATCAATAGATCGTCCAGCCCGTGGATAGAAGATTCTCTGAGGTTCATCGGGGTGCTCTTTCTGGTAGACCAGAGCGGTCTCGTTCAGCCAAGTCCCCGTCTCCGAACTGTTCACCGAATTGGTAAGCATGACCTGCTCCAGAGCAGCAGACCAAGTCACATTGGCATAGTGAAAATTGTAGGTGATGTCATAGTGAATATGCACATCAGCGGTCGTGTAATCACGAGTGTGCGGAAGATTTGTTGTCATCAGATTGGTATCAATCACGTTCGCATCATAATTCACCAACACGAACTCAACAGTCCATGAATGATCCACCTTGCCATCACTCAGAGCAGAGAGGACCATGGGGGATGTGATAGCCCGATCTGCATGGTTCGCAGTCACAGGAACCATCGGCATCACGAACAGGACAAGCAACAGGATCACGTGATAGCGCATGATACTCATTCCCGCATTTTCGAATATGTACAATTCGGTCTCAGCCATGCGATTTATTATGACCACAACCATAAGTATATTAGGAGATAATATGTTACATTATTAGCGTCGGCAGTACCGCATGCAAGCAGAGATCCTTTCAATAATTCATCGATGCCCCCCCTAAGACTCTGCGCACCTTTGATTCGCCGACGCATCATATTTTTCTGATCCGGCCCATTTCTTCAATTCTCCGAGTGCACTATCACGATGATAGACAGCGGACGGCTTCAGCCCACAAATTGGCACGAAGAACGCCGACAAAATCAATGGTAAAGAAAACAAGACCAGCCATAATGAAAAAGCGAAGTCCTTTTTAGACACGGTTCTTAAATATTCCAGTAACTTGGACTTCAGGTAGTTAGTCTGATCGCAGGAGATTAACTCGAAGGAGAGAAGAAAATGATCTCTAAAAATGCAATACTTGGCCTCGTTGTC
Source organism: Candidatus Thorarchaeota archaeon (assembly GCA_021498125.1). Lineage (NCBI taxonomy): Archaea > Promethearchaeati > Candidatus Thorarchaeota > Candidatus Thorarchaeota archaeon. The sequence goes on from JAIZWL010000004.1 coordinate 108,642, forward strand.
ATTTTTATAATCGTAGGTGCTGGTGCTGGCATCTATCTCGTGACACAACCCGTCCACAATCCCTATGAAGTTGCAATAGTCTTTGCAACAGGGGGACTCGGTGACAAATCATTCAACGATGGATGCTACACAGGAGCGCAGAAGGCGAAGACGGATTATAATATTAATTTTACCTATTCCGAACCTGAAAAAATATCCGATTATGAAACCTTCTTGCGGCAGTACGCATCCCATGCCGGATATATTGAACCATTTGACCTCATCATCAGTGTCGGCTTCGATCAGGCAGATGCTGTAATGGCGGTAGCAAAGGACTATCCGAACCAGAAGTTCGCAATTGTTGACATGTTCATTGATCCAACAAACTATTCGAACGTGGCGTCACTCTTGTTCAATGAGAACGAGGGATCGGCCCTTGTCGGTGCGATCGCAGGCCTGACAACCAAGACAAACAAGATCGGATTCCTTGGTGGCATGGATATTCCGCTGATCAGAAAATTTGCCGCTGGCTATGTCTGGGGTGCAAACTACACCAATCCTGGAATCCAGCACACAGAACAATATGTGGGAGACTGGGCTGACCAAGCAAAGGGTAAGACCTTGGCAAGTGGAATGTACACGGACGGCGCAGACATCATCTTTGCTGCTGCCGGACGATCGGGACTCGGTGCTTTTGACGCAGCTAAAGAGATGAATGCAACCTCTTCGCACCCACTCTGGGTAATCGGCGTGGATTCACCGCAGATGTACCTCGGCTGCGCAGACACAGATAATCCGGCACCACCTACAGTAGGCCTGACATCTATGCTCAAGCGAGTCGATGTTGCAGTATACAGTATCATGCACGAGGCGGTTCTCGGCACGTGGACTGGCGGTCTCAAGTTCTTCAACTTGGCCAATGGTGGCCTCGACTATGAGATTAATGAGTCGCTTCTCACACTGCCGCAGTCGGTCAAGGATACTGTCAATGATCTCAAGCAGGCAATCATCAACGGGACCTTTACGGTACCTAGTGATATCTACTGGACATAATTCTAAAATAATGTGGGGACCATTCCCCACATCTCTATTTTTTACAATTGATTTCTGAATCAAGTTCTCCGAAAAAGGCCTATGCATATATAGGACCGTGCTGGTAAGCCTATACTAAGGTGGACAGTCGAATGACAACCATGACCGATCCCACTGATCACATGCCTTATGCGGTTGAGCTTGAAAACATATCCAAATCTTTTCCCGGAGGAGTTCAGGCTAACAAAAACATCACATTACAAATTAAAGAAGGAGAGGTCCATGGTCTTCTTGGGGAGAATGGAGCAGGAAAGAGCACACTGATGAATGTACTCTATGGTCTCCTCGGAAAAGATGCTGGGCGTATCGTCATTCGCGGAGAAGAGGTGACATTACGGTCCCCCGAAGATGCCATATCCCGAGGCGTGGGAATGGTCCATCAACATTTCAAACTCATACCTACACTCACAGTGACTGAGAATGTGATGCTGGGTGCAGAACCCAGTGCTAGTAAAATTGGAAAGGACTCATTATTTATTCTGGTTATTTTGGCGTTTTCAGTGATCGTATTTGCTGGTTATTTCCATGGAATCCTTACCAGCATGATACTATTAGGCGTCATCATATTATTAATATTAATATCGCTAAGAATGAATGCATGGCTTTCAAATGTGCACAATAGAATCATCTCAAAACAAAAAACATCGTCGGGGTTGAAGGCGAGAATATGGGGTGCAATTGCGTCCACAATACTTGCAATTAAAGCGATCTTTCTGAGCCTGCGCCCATTAGGATACGACGAGGCCCGCAAGAAAATCATGGAGGTCGCAAAGGCCAATGGTATGGAGATCGATCCGGATGCGAAAGTGCAGGACATCTCGGTAGGCCTTCAGCAACGTGTAGAGATCATTAAGGCACTCTATCGCAATGCCGAGATACTGATCTTGGATGAACCGACCTCTGTTCTCACACCACAGGAGGTCGATGACCTCTTTGAGACCCTGAAGCAATTCCGCGACAGTGGAAAGACGATCATTCTCATCACCCACAAGTTGAGAGAGACTATGGCATTGTGTGATAGAATCAGTGTCCTCCGCGATGGCGAACTTGTTGGTACAGTTAACAAGACGGACACAACTCCCGAGGAACTCGCTCAGATGATGGTCGGAAGACCATTTGTATTCGGTCTTGAGAAGGAACCAGCCAGACCGGGAGATGTTGTTCTCTCAGTCGAGGACTTGGTTGTGAAGGACATTCGCGGAGTGACCATGGTCAAGGGGGTATCGTTTGAGGTCCGAGCTGGCGAGATCCTTGGAATAGCGGGAGTAGAGGGCAACGGACAGACGGAACTGGTGGAGGCAATCACAGGATTGACCAAGGTGGATAAGGGGAAGATCACCATTGACGGGGTCGATATCACTCAGGCCGATTCCAGAGCTGTCAAGGAGGCGAGGGTGGCGCACATTCCAGAGGACCGACAAAAAAGAGGTCTCATCCTTGCGTTTTCAGTAGAGGAGAATATGGCCCTTGGAGCACACTATAGAGAACCCTTTGCCAACAAGTGGGGGGTATTGCAACCATTTGAGTTTCGTAGGAATGCGATAGCGCTAGTAGACAAGTACTCGGTAAAGGTCACTGATGTCGCGGATCCGGCCTCCACACTCTCAGGAGGCAATCAGCAAAAAGTAGTGGTCGCTCGCGAACTCAGTTCAGACCCGCGCATCGTTATTGCAGCACAACCAACAAGAGGGCTTGATGTCGGAGCCACCCAGTATATTCACAATGTGCTTCTTGCCCTGCGAGACTCGGGTGTAGCGGTTCTCCTAGTTTCAGCAGAACTTGATGAGATTCGTGCCCTATCGGATCGTATCGCTGTAATCTTTGACGGCCAGATAATAGCATCTCGTGATTCCACATCAGCGACAGCACAAGAACTTGGGCTTCTGATGGCAGGTCATTCAGTAGAGGAGGCTACCACATGAGCGACGATACCGAACAGAGACCCACTCAGGAAAAAGAGAGTCATGCCGAACCAAACATGATAGAACGGATAATAGTCAAGCTCACAACTAAACAGTTCAAAAAGGACATGCTATCGACGCTCATATCTATACTCTTGGCACTTGCTGTTGCGGCGATCTTGATGGTAGCTACTGGCTATGACCCGGCCAAGGCATTTGGCGCACTCTTCATCGGTGCGATCATGCAATTCGACCAAGTCCTCTATCAAGCAACCGCTCTCACTCTCGCCGGACTCTCTGTCGCTCTTGCGTTCAAGTGTGGTCTGTTCAACATCGGTGCCGAGGGCCAGATCTACATTGGGTCAATTGTTGCAACTGCTGTAGGGTACATAATCGCACTGCCAATTGTCGTTCATCAACTGGCGTGCTTGCTCATCGGCGTGCTGGCTGGGACTCTATACGGGCTGTTGCCGGGGATCTTGAAGGCATATCGTGGAGCGCATGAGGTAGTCACAACCATGATGCTCAGCTATGTGGCAGTCCTGCTCACACAATGGTTCGTGTCACAAGGACCTATGCATAATCCCGGTGACTGGCGCAGCGTGTCGCCATTCATTCTACCAACAGCAGAGCTCCCGAAGATCTTAGGTTCTTCCTTTCTTAACGTGGGATTCCTTCTCGCAATATTGGCAGTGGTCGGCGTTGATTTCTTCATCAATAGAACTGTCATGGGTTATGAGATGAGAGCGGTTGGACAAAATGAGGAGGCTGCTAAGACCGCAGGAATCAACTCTAAACGAAACATGGCCCTTGCCCTCGCATTCAGCGGCGGTCTCGCAGGCCTAGCCGGGGCTGAAGAGATCATGGGTTACTACCATCGGTTCTATGATGGATGGTCGGCGGGTCGTGGCTTTGATGGCATCACAGTTGCAGTCCTCGGAAGAAACAATCCGTGGGGCGTCTTTGCGAGCGCCATATTCTTTGGACTCCTAAAGGCAGGGGGCGGAAATATGCAGACCTTCGCAGGAGTGCCAAGTGAGATGGTGAATGTGATCCAAGGCCTCGTAGTACTCTTTGTCGCAGCCCCAAAACTTGTTGACTGGCTCGCCGAACATGGATCAAGAAATGCAATCCGACTCAAAGAGTCCCCACGTGAGGGCATCCCGGCTATTGCGGGAATCGGGTATGGCGTTATGACAGTCATAGTCGCTGTGGCCTTTGTTGGGTCCACAGGTACAAACAGCCTGACACTGCTGATTCTAATAGTGACGATGTTAGCGGGATTATTTACAACTGTATATCTCTACAAAGGCGATGAGTTCGGAATATGGTCACTGATCATCACTTCCATTGTCTGGTTGGCGGTTGCCGTCTCATATCTTGGTGCATTCCAGGGAGCGTTGGGCACAACAACTGCGCTCATAGGCGGCGTGGGAGTACTTCTCTTCATATGGCTGCTCAAACTAACAGAGAGAGAACTGAATACGGGGGTTGAAGAAGAATGATGCAGGCAGGAGATATCTTCACACTTGTAATGATCGGTTGGCTGATCAAGACGACACTCCAGATGGCGACACCACTCGTATTGACTGCGCTGGGCGGTATGTTCAGTGAGAGAACGGGAGTTGTCAATATCGGCTTGGAAGGTATGATGCTCATAGGGGCATTCTCAGCAGTCGCAGCGACGTACTTCACATCGGACCCATGGATTGGAGTTCTTGTCGGAGTGATTGCAGGCGGTATGCTCGCCGCAATTCATGCAATAATCTGTGTGAAATTAAAAGGCGATCACATTGTAAGTGGGACCGGAGTCATTCTCTTTGCTGGAGGGTTTACCACACTCATGCTTGATGTGATCTGGGGGGCGAAAGGGATCTCTGATGAGGTCTCCAAACTCCCGCAGGTGGTCATCCCCGGAATCCAAGATGTACCACTCATTGGAACCATCTTCGGTTCTCTGTCACCGATCGTATACTTCATGTTCATTGCAACGATCCTATCATGGTACGTCTTGTATCGAACACCACTTGGTCTTAGAATCAGGGCGGCCGGAGAAGACCCGAGTACTCTTGATGCCGCAGGAGTCAATGTCGAGATCATCAGAATTGTGGGCGTGATACTCAGCGGTTGTCTAGCCGGGCTCGGTGGGGCCTACCTTTCAATCGGCTTTGGCTCAAGGTTTGGAAAGATGATGACTGCTGGAAGAGGCTTCATCGCTCTTGCCGCGTTGATCTTCGGAAATTGGTCTCCAAAGGGCAGCTTCCTTGCCGGCACATTCTTCGGATTCCTCGAAGGGCTCCAGATGTACATCGCTCTCAGTTTTCCTGATCTCCTACCATTCAGCAACTTCGTGCGGATGATCCCTTACATTCTGGTCGTGATAGCACTGGCTGGAATCAGGCGTTCAGTCCCACCAAAGGGTATTGCAATACCGTACGAGAAAGAAAGACAAGGATGATTATGCGCAGGTACGAATCCTGCGCTATCTATCCAGAATACCATGAGAAGATTAGGTCGCTGATTGACGACGTTTTGCTCGATGGGAAATTATGGCCGCAGAGATGAAGCCCACAATCACACTAAACCAGAGTGTCACAAAGCGTATGAGAATCGTTGCAGCTCCAGCAATTGAGGCTGTGAGACCCAACATTATTGTCATGACATAGATCGCAAAGGGCTCGTACCCACCGAGTCCACCGGGCAAAAACACGAGCAATGCACCGACAGTAGAAGCACCTGCATGGATAAAGGTGGCCTGAGCAAGAAGCATCAATGACGCAGGAGTCAGACTTGGGAGACCCGCCCCGGTGAAGAGGCTGAGAAGAAGCCACATCTCAAGACACTCCATGAACCAGCCGGGAACACTGATAGCCGTGGCCAAGGCCATTGGGCGGGGGGAGAGCGTCGTGACCATCGTGCCCTCGATGACATCACAGCTGTCCTGAAATCGCTTGAGAAAACCGAAAGAAGTCATCTTCTTGACGATCTTCTGATAGAATGCACTTCGCCCGAGGATGATGGCTCCAACAAGAGTGGCACCTCCAACCAATAGAAGCAGCAATAATTGATCACCACCCGAGAAGCCAATGAGAAATGCAAAGACAGAGAGAATGACCATAGCAAGTAGGTCAGTGACCCGCTCGGAGATCACAACCGGAACCGTCTTGGCCAGAGGGGTCTTGTCTATCTCGTAGATGAAGACACCCTTGACTGCCTCTCCAACTTTCCCGGGAGTGGCTGTGAGCGTGAAGCCAGCCAGAAATACATTGAACGAATCAACATGGGAGAGATGCACACCGATCTTACGAAGGTAGTATTGCCATTTTCCAAACCGGATAATATAATTAAGAAATGAGAGGCCCATCATTACAGGAATGACCCAATACCAAGGTATGCTGAGCACTGCCGCGGCGACCTGATCGAACTTCCCATAGAGCCCTACAAGAAGATACACGATGACGCCGACAAATACGAACAACACAAGCTTCTTGATGCTGACGATCGTCTGTGCCTCTTCAACAAGTTCTTCCGTTACTTCATTCTCAGTCATTGCGCTAACTTCCTGACTCTCTGCCATAACATCGTTGGCACCTGCCATAATGGGAAAGAGGGCCAACCAGATATCTGTGTGCGACCCGCTTTTAGTTCCTCATAAATGTCATTAACGGTCTCAATATTCTGAAGCCAAGTCTGGGCATGACCGATCTCAAGAAAACTGTGACCGTCACTCCCAGCGGTCATCGGCTTGTGAAGTCGTTTAGCAAGACGCTGTGCCCATTTGTTAGACACAGGGAGGATACATCGAGAATTGAAACCCTCAATGAGATCGATGTACTTGACAATTAATCTCTCCGGGAGACCTCGACGCATTGCTGTATGCTTCCGTAGTGGGTCTCGTGGATGTGGCAAGATCGTGATCGCATTCTGGTCGCGGAGGTCTTCAGCGATCTCTTCAAAGGAGCGGTTCTCTACAGGCTCCGTGATGAACAGACCGATTATCTCACCGTAGTCAGTTGATTTGTACTCGCACCCGGGAATGAGGAATCTGTTACCGCGCACGATCGGTTTTGTAAAAGAGGGACGTAAGTGTTCAGTGACAGCAATCCCTCTGAGACCGTGCTTCTTCATGAGTGAGAAGAGGGTCTTTGGCCGTGTGAGGCCATCCTTTGAGTGAATGGTATGCGTATGCAGGTCAAAGGCCGAGAACTCCACCATCACAATCACCTACGGGGTCGGCGGGAACAGCGGAGGAAAGAGTTCGTAGAAGAACTGGAACACAGGCTGCCAGAAGAACAGGGTCCATAATAGGACGAGGCCAAACAGCATAGCGCCAAGAAAAATGCCCTTGTCCTTGAAAGCCTTGTGCGGTTTCCGTCCCACTGGGCTCCCCGACTGGATCAGATAGACGTATCTCAAGATTAGACCAGCAGCAATAGGAACCGTGAGCAGAATCGGTTGAGCCTGCATGACATCTTTGAAGTTCTCGTAACAATAGATCGTGTAGAAGAAGACCACCCACGTTGCGGACATGACTATACCTTGATCCAGCATCGCCTCAGTGTACTGCCTGAACACGGGTTTATGCAGCTCCGCATCACCACCCAGAAGTTGAAGTTCATTCTTACGCTTCCCAAAACCCAAGACGAGCGCAAAGAAGAACACTCCGATGACGAGCCATGAAGTAAACGGCACATCAATAAGAAAAGTGCCAGCTATTGCACGGATGATAAAACCGACTGCAATTGTGATCACATCAACGATGGCCCAATTTCGAAGGTACCGATTGTACAGCTGAGAATTAATAATATACAGTATTACTAGAATGAAAAAGACCGGGTCGAGTATGTAACCGACGACAAGTCCCACAATCAATAGAACTCCCGCCAATAGCCGCGCAAAATGGACACTGGCACTTCCAGAAGGAAGCGGACGGTTCTTCTTTTCGGGGTGTGCCGCATCCTTTTCGAGATCAGCAATATCGTTGAGGATATATCCCGCACTGGAGACCGCACAGAACACTAGAAAACCAATGATTAGTGGCGGATAGTAATTCCATCGAAAGATTGCGGGTAAGGTCTCCCAAGGCCACTGCTTTGGAATACCAACAAAGATGATAGCAAGAAACACTAACAGGTTCTTGTACCATTGCCACGGGCGCATAAGATTGACATAATCTCGAAAGGTCATCGGAACAACTCCAGTGAATTACTCGGAATAGGACTTCCATAACTCGCCCCACTCGGTCTCTTCAAAGAACCATTTGACCCATTTTTTGCCTTTCAGCGGGAGCCAAATACCGTCATGATAGAGCCCGGAGAGTTGAGTTGGTAGCCACATCAATGGCGATCTAAATAGAAGCCATTCCATTCCCGGGAAGCGAAGAAAGCCACGATTCCAAGTGATCACAGGACTTCGACCAGTCGAGAGATGGAAGTTCGGAAGATCTTTCCACGACTCGAAATCACCAACGAGCTCGATGTTCTCGGGGTCCGACTCGCCAAGGCCTAACTCCTTTGCGATCTGTAGCTTTCTGACAAGCCTCTGGTCAAGACCCATGATCCGAGTCTGAACAGTATCGGCTGCAACCATATCGTTCGTTGCAAGAAGTATATTTCCGACCTTTGGGATCATAGTACGCGGACCCGCCCCATCCCCAACAATGGTACCGTCGGTGAGCACAAACTCGGAATTGGAAATTGTCTTTTGAAGGAAAAGAAGATCTACTAGCACCTCATGGATCTTCAGATGAGCAAGATGCCGATTCTTGGTCAAATAGAGACCAAAAGAGTCCTTCAGAGCCCCAGTCATCTCCGTGTGGCCGTGTGTGTTGTGAAGAACAATTCCGTTTCCTACAAAATTGTTAGTCCCGGTAACACTCAAATCGTATAGATATTTAACATCACTGTCAATTTGAGTTACTTCAGTCACATGATCCCATGCAATATTGTCGAACGTAATCTCTTCATTTTGAAGAGCTGCGATCATATCACCTTGTGTAATACGATCAGCTCGTTTCCAGCCTGTTGGTGTCAAAAATGGATGGCGCCCAGAAACTTTGACTTCCTTAGAGGTCTTTGTCTTAACTAGATAGAGCTTCTTTGGAGAAGGAGTTCTCCAAAACTGATAGGCGAATCCTTCTTTGACCGACCCATCCGGATTCAATGTAACAATACCCACACGAGATTCTGCGACAGCATCCCCATCGGGAGTAGCAATCACATCGGTGCTCTCATGGATATCATCCACAAGATCGGAAATGGGCAAGATGCGTCCATCTGCAAGATGAACCTGGGTATCGGGATGAACGCACTTAATTGTAGGCAAGTGGACTATGTTTGTCCCGAAGATCTCTTTGGGAGCGATGACTTCTCCAAATATGTTCTCCAGCTCGAGTGTTCTTCGCGAGAGTTTGACAGGAACGTAGTGAGCATAGATTAGTGGAAAGAATTTGATCTTGTGCTTTCGCAGGACGGGATACCAGTTATTTTGTCGAGTGCCTTCAAAGATATTTGTCACGACGGTCTCGTTTTCAACCGCCTGTATTCGTCGTGGCTCATAGCCATCAGCAATTAGTTTTTTGAGGAACCCATCAAGAATATACGGGTTCGTCGAGCAGGCCGGATAGAACTTGCTCCATGAAAGATTAAGTTTGATACTGGTTAGCTTGTTTTTATCGATGTGCTTATCATAATCAGCCAAGTCCATCAGACGGGCGATATCATCAAAAATGGTCTTTGGACTTGTCTTGACAACTGCAACTTTGACCATAGTAATTCATCTCGTTGAAGTGAAATCATTAACGAGTTATCCTAAGTTAATGCGGATATAATCCCTTAAGAAAGTAACTCCATGGCAACGTAAGAATTCAGATTGAAAGGGGGCCAAGTCACAGATTAGTGCTCAATCTTGTCATCGGAGATGTTTGGAATCTTGACGGCAAGAATCAACGTATCAGTATTTGATTCGGCCTCTAACCAGTGCTCTTGTCCGCGATCCACAATTGCCACATCCCCTTCATTTAGGGAATACATCTCTGAACCGATACCGATGCGTGCGGGAGTCAGGGCGACCATCACTTCATCAACGTGTTCATGAAAATGTGGACAAGTTCGTCCGCCCGATGGAACCCGGACTAGTATGAACCCTGCTGTTGTGATCGGTTCCCGAAAGACAACATCGGCAATATATTGGGCGCTATACCCATGCCGGCGCTGAGGTGGATTGGATGATGCACGAAAGATTTTAGCCATTGATTGTTCCCATGATGCAGACATCATATGCTTAAATTAGTGTTACGCCATAGACAAAGTATCATACACCAGTGGAATCTTAAGCGCCCAGTACAATGATATCACAAAGAAAACGGAGCAAAATTCTGTGCAAGTGAAGCATTCAAGGACCACCAAGAGAATACTGCTCAAGACAGTGGTCCTCGGCTTCGATCCTGCACTTCAGGCGGGCTATCTCAATATGGCTGCTGGGTCTAATCTCTCCCACCAGTTATTCAATGCAGTTGGCGTCTGCATTGGAGTGGTGAATGTCCAGCAGGAACACGAACGTGTTGCAATTCAGATGTGGTCATTACCGCTAGAAGAACGATTACAGGGTCTCACACAATCGTTCATGAGAGGACGCCATGTTGTGATCATAGTACTTCGGCCCGAAGAAGTGAAAGAGGTACAGAGGATTCTCAACGCGAGCGGCATCACGGATCACGAACGTATCATGTATGTCATTATCGGAGATGAACCAGAAGCATCAGAAGCAATCACACGTCTCCAATCAACGCTTGACCGTTCGGTCAACATAGGTGTGAATAACTCAGTCATTGATACGGTACTAAATATGATCAAGCATTTTTCATTCTTCAGTGAGAAACCAGATAGTCCACTCATTGTCAAGCTAAGCCCTGAGATTTGTAGACCATTCGTGGCCACCATGGGCACAGAAAAATTCCCGGCCAATACACCAGAAGAAGTTGAGGCAATCATTCATCTTGCAAGAGGTTATAAACTTGAAATCTCCGACGACGAAACGGAAGTGATCTTCGCTCTGCCCTTGGGCAAGGTCAAATTGAACATTGTCACAGGGTCAGTGATATTCTACCCTACCGCATGTGAATTGTGCAAGAACACGTGTAAACGTAAAATAAGACTCTGTATCGTCACGGCAGACTCGGGGTGGACGAACACACCATTCAGTCCGGGGGCCCTCTTTACGATCGCAAAATTGTACGCCTTCGCAACTCAAGATCTTCCGCAAGACGTAGAGTCACAGATGCTACGTGCGGTCCAATGCTCAAAGTTCAACCCGATTGATAGCTTTGACAATGAAATGAAGAGAGCAATCATGCCACCTCAAGGTCATCCTCACCTTCAAGAGTCACTCATGCAAATTGCGCTACGGAGATTACGAAGCGGTAAATTAAATCGTGAGACTTTTGAGATGTTAAAGAAACGATTGAAAAGTGCACGTCAGGGATAGGCACGAAGGTCGAATCACCAATGGTAAAACCAATGATTGCAGTAGTTGGAGGTTCTAGCGCAGATGAGGAGGTACTCGTTCTTGCAGAAGAAGTCGGACGAGAAATCGCACGTAATGGAGCAGTGCTTGTCTGCGGCGGACTCGGCGGAGTCATGGAGGCTGCCTGCCGTGGGGCGAAGGCCGAGGGAGGAATCACCGTAGGCATACTCCCCACAGATGACCACGACCATGCTAATGCATATGTAGACATCGCCATCCCAACAGGTCTAGGGTATGGGAGAAATGTGCTTGTTGCAAAGAGTGGAATGGGGGTCATTGCAATAGCGGGTATGGCAGGAACACTTAGTGAGATGGCCATTGCATGGTTCTCGAATCGACCGATAGCCGGACTTGTCTCATCCGGCGGCTGGGCCAAACGCCTTGCAGGAGAACGCATCGATGAAAGACGTTCGGATCAAGTCTATTCTGCAACCTCGGCCCGCGATGCTGTCGAGTACATACTCAAAGAGATTCAGAGGGTTCCCACAAGTGAATGAACAATTTATTGAAGACTTGAGTACTGGTCAGAGAAAATTGGAACGGGACGAAGCTGTACGACTCTTACATAAAGCAATCGAACTCAATAAGAAAAAGAAAAACGTCGTACGAATTCCTGATCGTGATGTCGTATTTGTCGGAGACCTTCATGGCGAGCTGAATTGTCTCAGATCGGTCATAGAACAGTTCGTAAAATCTACTGAAAAACATATTGTGTTTCTTGGAGACTATGGTGACCGTGGCCCACTTCAGGTTGAGACCTTCAATACTGTCGTTGCTCTCTTGACCACCTACCCAGAACGAATCACCATGCTAAGGGGAAACCATGAGGCAATGAGTGTTGCTTCGAGATATGGGTTCCGCGATGCGATTTCAAAGGTGTACGGTGGAGAGATGTTTGATGAATATTGCAACGTCTTTGCGGCCCTGCCTATCGCGGGCAAATCCAGAGATGGCCTCTTTTGCTGTCATGGGGGTGTTCCTGAGGGCGTAACCTCTATCTCTCAGCTACAATCAATCGACCGGCATCAAATAGACCCCGAACAGGGAATGCTTTTCCAGATCCTATGGAATGATCCTTCGGAGGGCGATTTTAGATTTACAGATAATATTCGCGGCGGTAACTCTCGCTATTTTGGCCGAATTGCATTTGCCGAATTTCAAGAGAGGCTAAATATCCATACTATGATTAGAGCGCATCAAGTTTTTCCCGAGGGCTACAAAATCTTCTTTGATGGCGGACTCATTAGCGTTTTCAGTGCTACGTACCTCGATAGAGTCAACCCAAAAGTCATTGTGCGAGATAATGAAAACGGTATCCGACCAGTTGACATATGATGGGAACTTCGATATATCCATACATTGTTATATCGGAATATGTAAATACATTATGAGATGTTCCCCGAAATCAACATACCATGAGTTCTAGCACTTGAAAGCCACGCTCCTAGTCTTCAGGGGAATAAACAGTCATGAACAAAGAATCATCCGAAAATCCTAATACAAGATCCATTGATAGAATCAAGAACAATCTCTCAAAATATCTGCTACCGTACACATTTATTGTCATGCTACTTGGTTTTACTACTGGCTATTATTTTCAAAGTAAAATATACTCACAACTAGTGTTGCCAGTGGTCTTCATTATGATCTACCCCATGATGATCAACATGTCTATCTCACATCTTAAGAAAGTCAAGGGTTCTATTAAACCATTAATCTTAGCGCTTATTCTCAATTTTGTCTATGCACCGATCATCATGTACTTTCTTGTTGACATCTTTGTACCCGATATTGATCTTGCAATTGCACTGATATTCTTAGCAATTGCACCAGCGTCAAGTATGGGCTTGGGCTACATCGGACTGGCGGAGGGGCATATGTTGACGGGGTCCATCATCGTGACAACTGCCTTTCTTGTTTCACTCGTGGCCTATCCAATCTTTGGTATATATCTCGCAGGAGTAGGGCACATTACAATACCAGCAGCTCTGCTCATTCAAAACCTGATAATAGTAATCGTCCTGCCCTTTGCCCTTGGGATCGGAACTCGCGAGTATATCGAACGACATCATGGAATTAAAAAATATGGAGAAATAAAAGCGTACTTCTCAACAACGACTCTGGCTGCATTGTATGTTCTAATGTTTTTGATCTTTGCTTCTAAAGCCCATCTTATCCTCGAAAAATACACGATATTTTTCATGATAGCCCCGGTGGCACTCATCTTCTATCCACTTACGACCTACTTGATTACACATGTCAACAAGAGAATCTTAAATCTAGAATATGGAACGCATCAATCCGTAGTCTTCACATCAGTGAGCAAGAATGTTGCACTAGCAATTGCCATCTTCATTGCAGTCTTCGGAGAGGTAGGACAGTACATGGCAGTAGCCCCCGCAATAATGTCTCTGTTTCAAGCTCCATTTTTGATGGGCTATCTAAGACTGTCAGATCGCGTCAAATCATTTTTCTCTCTAAAAGAGGATGATGCTGATATAGACACACCATGATTATAATTTATGAAAATGAGGTAATAGCAATAAAAAAGAACATTGTAGTGTGTACATCGAAATATTGAGATATAGTAATTTTCCCGAAAAATGCAACGAAGGAGATAAAATGGATTCAAAGTGGATTCAAAACTTCGCCCCCTCATGGTTTGCTGTAGTGATGGGGACAGGTATCCTTGCAATGACAAGCCTTCAATACGCAACAATGTTGCCTTTACTTGGATTTGTGGCGTCTGGATTGGCTATTTTTAATATAATAGTCTTCTTTATTTTATTGATTCCTTGGATACTAAGATGGATCTTCTATCCCAAGGAGGCATCAGACGATCTAAAACATCCAAACATGAGTAATTTCTATCCCACTATGACGATTGCACTTGTGGTTCTTGCAGCCCATTTTGGACAGTTCGGATTCAGTAGTCTTGCATTCCGAACATGGCTTCTCGGGGCACTTGGTACAGTTATCTTCAGTATACTAATTCCATATGAGATGTTCAAGAAAGAGGAAATTGCTCCTGAGCATATCTCACCAGCATGGTTCATCCCTCCAGTTGCTCTGATTGTCATTCCTCTTGTGGGAGGACCATTTATCGCTCAGGCTAGCGGCCTTATGCAGGAGTTCTTGATTCTACTGAACTACTTCGGTTTCGGTGCAGGATTTTTACTATATATTTCACTCCTCGCAATCTGCCTTTACAGGTTTATCATCCATCACCCGATGCCAAACACAATGGCCCCAACAGTATGGATAAGCCTTGGACCTATTGGTGCTGGAACTGTTGCCGTTGTAAATGTGATAACCAATTCATCATTTGTAACAGTTAAGGAGCCTTTCTTCATCATGGGATTCCTGTTCTGGAGTTTTGGAATCTGGTGGCTCTTCATGGCAATCATCATGACAGTTCACTATATTCGAAGGTTGACACTCCCGTATGCAATGACCTGGTGGGCGTTCATCTTTCCCCTCGGCGCTTTTGTTGCAGGATGTCACGTGATTGGGCAGACGTTAGGGTTCCAGTTGATCGATTTCATTGGTTTTGGTCTCTACTGGTTGTTATTCACATTTTGGATAATCACAAGTATTGGTCTGGGATTTATGCGAATCCACAAAAAAGACAAAAGACCGGAACAAGACCAATGATTCAAAAATCATTGAGATCATCATCATAAGATCGTTCGTGCTCATCGAGTACTACTGTTCCATCAGGCAAGACACGCTGCAACAGGTCATAATCTTCATTCCATTCACGGTATCGTCTTCTACGACCTAAAAATCCAGCTACGGTAATTACAACAAAGACAATAATGGCAACTGAATAAAGCTCTGTTCGCGAGTCAAAATAACTTGAAGATACTGCTAGTGCAGCAACAGCAATTGCTCCAATAAGAACCATGTTCAGACAGCAATCACATTGGAGCGATGCACCCTTCGGCCCAAGGGCGTAATCTTCAGGAGTTGTTCCTGGAGCATAGTTTAGGTAGTAGTTGAAGATGGCCATGAGAATAGTGACTGCACTGATCGATAACAGAAGCATTAGGTCCATCTTCAACCAAGTCCTCCGTTCACGCATCATTCATCTTCTGGACGAGAAACATGCATCCTGCTAAAACCGTACTCGCCCTCACAGGTGATCTCTGCACGCTTCTCGGGATAGACCAGAAGCATCACACGATACTTGGAGATCACGGAATCGGGAGCGTTTTCAAGCCTGTACTTTCCTGTGACCAGTGCGATCTTGTGACCGGTCTTCAAAGTTGTGAGTTCAGGATGATAAGCAACACTCAATCCGACTCGGGCCTGTAGTTCATTATTCCGGACTACCAAGATCTTTTCACCATTGATCGTCTGGATTGAGAGGACATCCATCCACCCACGGAGCTCAGCAGGTAGCTTTGAGGCGGCAACAGCAGACTCGGTCGTCATGTCGGGGATCGGATCGGGATTGCCCTGTATCTCGTTCAGTATCGGTGTGATCTGGCTGGTGTTCCAGCCCTTCTTTACAAAGATCTTGAGAGCATGCTCGGCAATACGTTCAAGGTTCTGGTGGTAGCGATCACCGACCGAGGAGGAGATCTTGTAGAGCATGAGGAAGGACTGAAGCGTTCCTTCTTCATTACCGTATGCAACGCCGATCTTGTACGCATTCGCAGAGAGCTGCCATGCACTATCTTGCTCATCAAATTGAACATAGTATTTTGCCAAGTCGTTTAGCATATCGATAGTGACACCCGGATACTTGAGCCGGGCCTTTGCTACCGAGAATCCCCCCATGAATTTTCGGAGGATCTGCATGGTCACATAGAGACCCTCGGAGGTCTCCTTCATGTGATCGAGTCCAGCCCTGTCCAGCATTCCTTCATAGAGGGAGAAGAAATAATCAATGTCGTCATAGTCATGGCGCACAAGTCCAAGAATGATCCTGAGGAAAAAGACTGAGGCTTTCAGCTCATCATCTTTGACTGTGGCAAACATTAGTAGGCGGTTTGCCTCCTCAGAGATCTGTACAGCATCATGAACACCCTCACGTGTGCCACGATAGAGATGACACATCATCTCAAAGTAGTACAGGAACAAGGTCAGATCAGCAGCGTGCTCGACAAGAGCACGATGGGTGTCGGGAGCCTCGGTGAGCGTGGACACGATCAGGAGACGCTCTATCTCATTTTGAACAGCCTCGATCTCCTGTGCCAGTGTCTCGTACTTTCCAGCCTTGAAATCTTCAAACATTCCGGGGATACTTGCCTTTATGTCATCAAGAAAGTCAAGGACAAAAAGACTCTGACCGCGCTGCAATTTTTTATCGTACGTGGTCGATTGCTTGACCGTGCGCAGAACTCGTAGAGCATGCTCCTCTATGATTCTGATACGAGTCACCGGATCATAAGACTCTCTGCGTGCAATACTATACCGTACTTCTTCGGCATAGATCCTATCACGGATTGGCCTGAGCTTCTCCTTGATCTTCTCATCATCAACAGACTCGATAAGCTCCAGCATGAAGGCCGAACCTACAATCCCCTCAACCTCGACTTTAAGATCCTGAATCGTGTTGAGCAACTTGAGATCACTCGATACAATCTTGGAGTTCTTGGCCCGCATGGCTGCAAGTACCAGAGACATATCATTCGGTTGTGGAAGTGAGGACTCAGGACGATGAAGACTCTGCATGAATTCTTTGATGTCTTTCTTCAAGGTTTCATCAATATTGATGATATTCTCAACCTCTCGCCGTAGGTACCAACGGAGCTCGTGAAACACCTGTCGTGTGATCCACAACTCAATTCCAACAATGTCAGCAGCCTCTTTTACAGCATAGACATCTTTCGGTCTGTCACTAAATCCACTAATGAAAAAATTTGCATCCAAATATGCACGCATTGATCTTTACTCCTTTTGACGACTACTCTTTTTTTCCTCAGGTACTGCTGAGCTGACTTAGTATAATGAGCGCAGGGTCGCAGAATTAAACCCTTTCGATAGGCCAACACTGGACCAGAACCATAGCCATAACGTTTGTACCAATCGCTTCTTGGGTTTAACCGTTGATTGAAAGTTGGACGATTTTGGACAGTAGGTCCAGAGTCTGCCCACCAACGGCAGTGGACAGCAACTACCTCACCATCATGGGAAAGACATACTGGTAATGTAATCGGGTGTATTTAAAATCTTATTCACAACGTCTTCTAATGTCAAGTCTTCTGTGGCCGTCTTCAACCCTAAAATCACGAAGCGTTTGAATTCCTTATCGGAAGTCGTGGATCACTGAAGAGATTATTCGCAACCCGCATCACAGAAAACGAAAGTTTAGCAGTAAAATCCGAAACGGCTCTGCGAGAAAATATGAGAGATTGCAGAGGTAACCTAATGCATAGGCGATCCACATAGACGCGATAACCCAACGAAACCGTTCCCTGTCCGAATCGGTCTTCAGGAGAAAGAACAACAGTATAAACCACATGAGATACCATACCATGGTCCATGCGAAAAGCACCAGAACCATTGGTGTGATGTATGCGTACAATGCTCTCCAATCATGGGTCCGCAGTTGGCCAGTCGGGATTAGAAGGCCACGCCATTTACGGGTCTCAAAAGTTGCATAGAGAAAAGCTGCCAAGATCACTAATGGAGCAACGATGCCCAATGGATTCGTGAATGCGAGACCTATATAGTATGGATTAGTAATCATTCCGGAATAGGCGGGGCTACTGGTAAAATGATTAAGGACTGATGTATAAGCCAGATCGTTCATGAGGTACGGGACCATAGCAACCACCGAGATCCCAATAACCCCCACAAGGACAATAGGGGCTTCAGCGATCATTAGCGGCAGAGCCAGAGTAGGATAGAATTTTGTCTGGACAGCAAGTCCGAGGGCCAAGCCTGCCTTGTGACCCTGCTTGTTTTTAATAAAAAATATTGAGAGGAGGAGAAATAGATCCGCCAGCGGTTCTATCTTAGCAAAGACAATTGTGAGAGCCGACTCAAACAGATAGTAGAGCAAGAAGATCTCTTGGAACCAGCGGCGGTCACAATACTCACGTCCAATAGCCAGAAATAATATAAAATTGAGATGCAGAATGAACAATAATACGACATTGACAATTATATGGCTTGGTTGAAAAGATCCAGGTTCTATCGCCGCAAGGCCCGCGTAGAAGAGAAGCGCAACCACAGGATATTCGTATGAGACATTGACATTACCCAACAAGAGATGATCCGCAGGAACGTCGTATGTCTGATTCAGATCATTGTCTGTGAGATCATATACACCAAACCCCTTCTGCCAGAATATTTCACCATAAGCCATGTTTCTGTTCCTATCGCGTTGAATGACTAACGAATCGAAGACGGGAACCAGCAGCAGACTGATCACAAGCGAGACAATGAACAACCGTTTCTTCTTTTGGGTGTTCAAGACTGTTGTGATTGCTTCAAAAGACATAATGGTCCCCCTTGCGGTGGTATAGTGGTGCAACAGGTCTTTCATTTTAAGGATTATCCAATGGACATATCCGCCATCTCAAATTTGCGGATCATCTACTAGAGGCTGAAACTCTCATGAACGTGCACAGCCTCCATCAGGAGAGGCATGTCGGTTGTGTCGCTATTCTTAAATCCGGCGTATACTGACTTTTAGCTTACCGATGACAACCGTTCAGAGACACCCGATTCGAGATGTGCTAAATATCAAATCTGTAGCGATTGTAGGTGTATCTGCCAAGATGGGATACTATTGGGTACACTCAATGCTTCAGTGGCCTCACAATCTCAAGGTGTGGTTGGTCTCTAAAAACGAAGGCGAAGTCCTTGGTCATAAGATCTATTCGAACATCGATCATATACCTGAACCTATTGATTATGTGATCATTGCCGTCCCTAACAAGTACGTCCCAATGATCCTTCGACAGGCTGTAGAAAAGGGAGCAAAGGGCGCAACAATCTTTACAAGTGGCTATTCGGAACTGGGAACACAGGAAGGTCGAGAGCGAGAGAGAGAACTTCATGAACTAATTCATTCACTTCCGGTCAGGGTGCTTGGCCCTAATTGTATGGGTCTCACCTATCCAAAGATCGGATTTGCGTTTATGCCAACAGCACAGCGAAGTGTCGGGCCAGTTGGATTCCTGTCACAGTCTGGGGGGATTGCCATCGCAGTCTACACGGCGGGAGCCGAATCAGGAATCGGCTTTAGCAAACTATTCAGCTTTGGAAATCAAATCGACATCACTCAGCCAGAACTGATGCGCTATTTCGCGGAAGATACGGAAACCACCGTGGTCGGAGCTTACATTGAGGGGACGAAAGACGGAAGAGAATTTCTCGATGCCATGCTACAACTTGCTGGCAAAAAACCACTTGTGGTCTTGAAGGGGGGCCGTTCCGATGAAGGCTCGCGGGCAGCCTCGTCTCATACAGGAGCACTTGCGGGATCTAATGAGATTTGGCAGGCAGCATTCAAACAGGCCAATGTTCCAACCGTGACAACGCTGGAAGATATGGTAGCCACCCTCAGCGTGTTCTCTCAGTGCCCAAGACCAAGGTCTAATTCTGTCGGCATCGTCGCAATAAGTGGGGGGACGAGTGTGGTCTATACCGATCTCTGCATAGAGAACGGTCTCAAGGTTCCACGCACCTCAGAAGATACCATCAAGAAACTGGACCCATTGATCGCGGATGTCGGGACTGGATTGGGGAATCCTATTGACCTCGCAGCAGATTACTATCAGGACCAGACCATTTCAGAGGTCATCAGGATCGTCGGTGATGATCCTCAATTCGATTCGATCATCATTGAGGCGGATGTTCATAATATCTATCAAGTAGCCTCAATCATGGATGCACTTGACGTCACAGATTATTTCTGGCAGGCAATGGCTGAGGCTGGCTCCGATATCATGAAAAAGCATGACAAACCAGTACTTGTTGCAATACCAGATGTTGCGTTCCCCGAGGCACGCGCCAAGACTTGGAAGATCTTTGTAGAGGCAGGTCTCCCCGTTTTCAGGAATATGCCAGAGGCAATCGAAGCACTGTCCCGTGTCTGGTCATACTATGAAAGATCTGAGCACAGAAATCAATCACAACAGCAGCGATAGCTGCGTGTTATCACATATTTTTTTAATGGCCGATCATTTTTGGATGAATCCGGCCTTTGTGAATAGGCGGTAATAGATAATGTTATATCCTAATGTTTTATAAGTAGATATGCCGCGACTTGATATACGTTCGACGATACCACCAGATTGTGTTGAGAAAGCATGGATACGCCTAAACTCGTCAATCATCAAACAATTGCTTTCCGGTAGTGAATATGAGAGTCCGAACCGTAAAGAGCGGTACCGAATGAATATTAAAAAAAGAGTGCGAGAACATGCAAAAGATTACTGACATCCTTCTCATGATCACTCAAGCACTGCCAGAGGGCATCATATTCAGTGATTCTGAGGACATGGTGATCTTTGCAAATGATGCATTTTGTAGAATTATAAATATGGAGAACAAGGACATTCAAGGAAAGATGTTCAGGGACTTCATTGCAGGCAATAGACAAGTAAGACGAGTCATGGAAGCGGAGAAAAATAATAACGACTGCTGTGCAATATACGATACATTCCTTCAGAGTTCCACAAACGAGAAGATCTCCGTGCGGGTCAATACGACATGGCTCACTGACAGCAATGGGAGCCAAGTGGGGATATTAAGGACTGTCATCAACGTCACAGAAGAGAAGAGAAGAGAATATCTCTCTGAACAACATCAGAACCTTATCCAAGTCTTCACAAATCTACTGCAACACGATCTGCTCAATGACATTCAAGTAATTATTGGATATATTGAATCAGTACTCATGCTCAGTACAGATCTTCCCCCCGCATCGAAGAGCATGCTAGTTGCGGCCCGAAGCACAGTGCTTCGGATGGCGGGAATATTATCAGCATTTAATCAAGCGGATCAGTTTATCGAACTTGACTTGGTCGCTCTACTCCAACGTGTGATACAAGAATCAACAGCAACGCACATGGAACTTGACATCAATATGCAAATTGATGAAGAGTCCGGGACGATGACGGTCATTGGAACTCCACTCTTAGCAAGCGCATTCCATAATCTGTTTCGGAATGCAGCAAAACATGCCGGTGGGCCTTCTGTTCAGGTCAGTGTCACTCTCCGACGGGAAAAGGGAAAAGCTTTGATCACAATTCAAGATGATGGGGCGGGAATTCCTGCTGAGAAAATAAAGACGATATTCAAGAAGCATACTCACTCAAAGACCAACGGTATAGGACTGTATCTAACACGAAACATCATTCGTGCGTGTGGCGGTTCAATCAGAGCAATCTCCGAACCGGGAACAGGAGCGAAATTTGAGATAGAGCTCCCACTCCTAGAGTGATGAGCTACGCGGCTATATCAATCCGACACGCTCATTGAATTGCGTGATCAGTGTATCGATCTTTGGAACAAGTCCTTGGATATTGGACCAGTATTCTTTATGCTCATACCATTGCCGATTCAATTCGTCAAGTGGAAAATGTTGCTGCTCGATCCATGTGAAATACTTGAGATGATGAATTCTCTTGCGTTCGTAAAAGGTCAGTTCCTGCATGGCGTCTGTCTTTTGCCCCAAGAGATGTGCATGATAATCACGAATCGCATGATCACGAGTATATTCGCCACGAGCGGTACGAGCTTCTCGAAGACGTGAATTGTACATCTCCATGGAGTCAGTGAACACAGTCATGACAACATCCTTGTGCCCAAGCTCGTAATATTTAGCAAATTTAATTGCCATGAGAATGTTAGCCACTGAAGAGATGCCCAAGAGATCAAGGTGCGAGACGAGGTCTTCAGAGACCCCCACATCTTTGATGAGATACTCTCTGCCAGATGGCTCGTTAAAGAGCCGGATTAGATCCATGGTGTCATTATCGTCGATTGCAATCACCATGTCGGTATTCCGAACATTATGAATCCAAGGAACATGTTTGTCACCAATACCCTCGATTCGATGTGCACCATACCCATTAAGAAGCAGTGTCGGACATTGTAGAGCCTCACCTGCCACGATCTTAGATGCTGGATACACTTGTTTAAGATAGTCGCCACAGGCAATCGTTCCAGCAGAACCTGTCGTAAGGGTGACTCCCTGAAAATGGCCGCCCTCTTTTTTGAGAACTTCCTCCATTGCGTGACCAGTAACATCATAGTGAAAGAGATAGTTCCCAAACTCACTGAACTGATTGAAGACAAAAATATCGTCACGTGTACGACGCAGATCCCAGACCTTATCATAAATCTCTTTCACATTGCTCTCCGATCCGGGAGTGGCAATGATTTCACCAGCGACTGTTCGTAGCCAATCGAAGCGTTCTTTGGACATCTCCTCGGGGAGGATGGCTATGCTCTCGCACGCCAATAGTGTAGCATCATATGCACCACCGCGACAATAGTTCCCAGTGCTTGGCCAGACCGCTTTATGATGTGTGGGATCGAATTGACCAGTGACAAGTGGGGGAACAAGACAACCGAATGTGGCTCCAACTTTATGAGCGCCAGTAGGAAACCATTTTCCGACAAGGCCGATGATACGAGCCTCTACACCTGAGAGCTCGGGAGGAATCTCAATGTAATTGGCAAGTGAGCGGTACAACCCGCCAGTCTCAACAGGCTCATTCTTCCACGTGATCCTGAAGAGGTTCTGTGGGACCACATCCCAGAGCCCAATACTCTTGAGCTGCTCTTTAATCGTGTCAGGGACCAACTCGGTGGGATTCTTCATCTGAGCAAAAGTGGGGATCACAATATTGCGCTCGCGACACCTCTGGACAGTACGTTCCAATTGTTCTGGGTGGATAGTAAGATCGATCACTGGTCATACCACTGTAAGCTTAAGGACTTGGATGAGATACTGAGTTCCACAAAAGGCTTCTGTTTGTGTGGTATGAACGTTCTCAAGAGGGGAGCCTGTGACTGCGAACGAGGTGATGCGATCGGTCAGAGCTTCACAAGTCACTGCCCGAAGGGACATATTTTAAACGAAGATGCATGAGTTTTGAGGGGCGACGTTCGAAGATAGTCGATTTAAGACTAGGCAATTACAAAATTCGGACGGTTCTCACAATGAATCAAGTCCTGAATAATTAGGGTAGGCGCATTATATGACAGCAAAAAAATATGTATACAAATTTGGCGCAGGAAAAGCAGATGGCACAGGCGAAATGAAGGACATCTTGGGAGGCAAGGGAGCCTCGCTCGCCAGTGCGACTCTACTGGGCTTACCTGTTCCACCAGGTTTCACGATCTCCACAGAGGTCTGTAACATCTACATGAAGACGGGTGAACTTCCAGATGATATCAAGGAACAGATCATCGAATCACTCCATTTCTTGGAAAAGACCATGGAGAAACAATTTGGAGATCCAACAAATCCATTGCTTGTCTCGTGTCGTTCCGGTGCACGGCAGAGCATGCCGGGTATGATGGAAACCGTTCTCAATGTAGGTCTGACCACAAAGACACTCCCGGGCCTGATCGAGTCCACAAAGAATGAGCGCTTTGCATATGACACATATCGAAGACTCATCATGATGTATAGTGATGTCGTGATGGAAAAGGCCGAAGGTCTGGAACCTGAAGAGGGGAAAGGCATCCGCCAACAGCTAGAGTGGATTATGGCGCATAAGAAAGAATCTGTGGGTGCTAAGAGCGACACGGATCTCACGACCGAGGACCTCAAAGATCTCGTCAAGTCATTTAAGGAGCGCGTGAAAGAAGTTCTTGGAAAGGAGTTCCCAGATGATCCGATGGAACAACTATGGGGTGCCATTACTGCGGTCTTCAAGAGCTGGAATGGCGCGCGAGCGATCGCTTATCGACGCATTGAAAACATTCCAGATGAATGGGGAACTGCATGCACTGTACAGACAATGGTCTTTGGTAATAGGGGAGATAACAGCGCCACAGGTGTCGCATTCACACGGAACCCTGCAACTGGTGACAATCACTTCTATGGCGAGTGCCTCTTCAACGCCCAAGGTGAGGATGTCGTAGCAGGGATCAGAACACCAAATCCTTTGAATGAGGTCTCAAAGAACGAGCAGAACAAAGATCTCCCGACTCTTGAGGAGAAGATGCCAACACTCTATCAAGAACTCGTAAATATCCGCTCAGTCCTTGAAGACTATGCCCGTGACATGGTGGACTTGGAATTCACCATTGAAGAAGGCAAACTCTTTCTTGTACAGCATCGTGTGGGGAAACGGACTGCTACTGCTGCTCTGAACATTGCTCTTGATATGCTTGAAGACAAATTCATCGACGAAAAACTGACAGTCATGCGAATCACTCCTGATCAACTCGGCCAACTCTTGTTCCCAATACTTGATCCCCAAGAGGAGAAGAAACACAAGCCCATTGCTCGTGGACTTCCTGCAGGTCCAGGTGGCGCATCTGGCGCAATCGTGTTTACATCAGAGGACGCAATCGCATGGGCAAAGAAAGGAAAGAATGTCATCCTGATCCGTGAAGAGACCAGTCCCGAAGATATCGAGGGGATGCGCGCAGCAACCGCGTTACTCACTGCACGAGGAGGAATGACAAGCCATGCAGCACTGGTGACCAGAGGCTGGGGGAAGTGTTGTATAGTTGGCGCAGCGGACATTCAAGTTGACCCATACCAAAAGCGAGTGACGATCAAAGGCAAGGTGTACCATGAGGGCGATATGCTGACGCTCAACGGTACTCAGGGCCTTGTCTACGAGGGGCAACTCCCCATGATCGATTCAACGCACAACCCACGACTTCAACGGTTCATGGGACTGGTTGACAAGTATCGACGACTTGGAGTACGAGCCAATGCAGATACCCCCGAAGACGCCAAAAAGGCCCTTGAATTTGGTGCCGAAGGGATCGGACTCTTTCGAACAGAGCATATGTTCTATGGAACAGGAAGCGATGAGCCACTGTTCTTGCTCAGAAAGATGATCCTCAGTCAGACCAAGACCGAACGCCTCGATGCCCTTGATGAACTCGCACCACACATCAAGAAGGATGTAAAGGCCACACTTGAGGTCATGGACGGACTACCCGTCACCATACGACTCCTTGATCCACCACTTCACGAGTTTGTTCCTCAGAGTAGAATCGGTCAGGAGCGACTCGCACACGCACTTGGAATCGAACTCGAAGAAGTGCGTAAACGTGGAGAGGCTCTGCACGAGAACAATCCAATGATGGGCCACAGAGGTGTACGTCTGGGCATCACATATCCAGAGATCTACGAAACCCAAGTCCGTGCGATCTTCGAGGCGGCCATCGAACTGATGCAGGAAGGAAAGAGCATCAAGCTAGAGATCATGATCCCAGTGACCGTTGGCGCAGCCGAACTCAAGGCCATGAAGATGGTCGTAGACAGAGTCTATGAAAAGGTCAAGGCCGAGAAGGGTGTTGACTTTGAGTTTCTCTACGGGACCATGATCGAACTGCCACGTGCCTGCATGCGCGCAGGAGACATGGCCGACACGGCTCAGTTCTTCTCATTCGGGACGAACGACCTGACCCAGATGGGCTTTGGATTTAGCCGAGATGACATAGATAGTTTCCTACCTGAATATCTTGATCGCCACCTGCTGAGAAACGATCCGTTCCAGAGTATCGACAAACGTGGAATTGGTGGACTCATTCAGATAGCGATCGAGCGAGGAAGAAAGACTCGGCCAGATATCAAACTGGGAGTCTGTGGTGAGCATGGAGGCGATCCACGGTCTGTTGAGTTCTTCCATCAGATAGGACTCGATTACGTCTCGTGTTCTCCATTTAGACTGCCCATTGCACGCCTTGCTGCGGCTCAGGCTGCAATCAAAGAAGAGATCGCAAAGAAATAGTAGGAAGAGATGGCCAGTTCTCCGGCATCTCCCCACAGGCTCCTTAGGTAGTTTCTAGACTTCTAAGGAGCCTACGTTTTTTCCCACGTTGCATGAAACAGCCCACCGCAGTATGCACAACGGGCCTCAAGAGGCGCGACCCACTCGATCTCTTTAGGATCCACGTCGGCTCCACACCAAGGACATTTTAGCGGAAGGCGCAGGACTCGGCCACTATAGACTTGTGTGGACCAGCCACCGTGAGAGCTAAATGAAGGTGAATCAACCAGTTGATGATCAGGAAGCTTGGGAGTCCTAGTAGTCGTGGACTGACTCGCGAAAAATAGAAGCAGTATCACTGAAACAATAACTGCACCCCCACCAAAAATCAAGTCGGTTGTTAAATTCGGCATCACGGGAGGCGCATGATAAATCACCGTTGAAGGAATAAATTCCCAGACAGTAGTCTCAGCTTGCGTGGGTTGTGCCTGTTCGAATACGCCAATGTAATATTGACCTGTCGTATTATGATCCACCAAGTTGGAGACCTTAATGTAAACAAGTTGAGCGGATGAGAGTATGAACGATAGAGAAATATTTCCTGAATAGGAACTCCCCTGAGCAATATTATTATTAAAAGATTCGTTCGTAGAAACTTTGACATAAGGTACAATAGAAATCCCATGGACGGTCACAACTACTTTCCAATACCCAGAGGTCAAGTTGGCAGTATAATAATGATCAGTATAGTTTTCCGATGTATTACCATACATGACCTCGGACAAGATTGTTGTACCCGGAGTGAGTGTGGTATCCGCAGATACTGGAGGGATCATACAAAAGACTGCCACAAGAGTTAGCAGTACCATAATCTTCTGCAACCTGACCACCATAACTTCCTCATGCTACTAGTCGAGACCAACACAAATAGATTTTTTGCTAGAACCGATGAGGATTACGTTTGCCCTGTAGCCGTGTGAAAGACGGAACCACAAGACACACAACGCACCTCATGTACACCCACCCATTCAATATCCGCGGGGCCTATCAGATGCCCACAAGAGGGACAATGATCAGGGAGTTCGAGTATCGCATCAGGGGCGGTCTCCGGATCGTGCTTTTCGATAATATGGATCGGGACAAATTGGGAATCCGAGATGCGCCGTACCGAATTGAACACATAGAATCCGAAAGCAAGGATCACCACAAGGCCAGCAGACAGTATGAACGCCTTTGCCAGTGGGGATTGCGGAGGAAGAGGAGGAAGAGAAGTAGATGTTGTCAGGGTGGCAAGATGCTCCGAGTCTAAGACCCCGATATTGAATGCGCCTGATGTTGTCCCGTTCTCGGAATTCTCCTCGACACGGATCCGAAGCACACTTGTTTCGGTTATGTCAAATGTGACATTTGGAAAATTACCACGACCAGTACCACTCATTGCAATAATATCAGTAAAATTATCATCATTAGCAACTATGATCTTAATTTGAAGGTCATGTGAGATCTCTGTGACCACGACGTGCCATTTACCGGACTCCAGATCCACTACATAATCAAGTGGCACATAGCTCGGGTCGCTACGGCTAAAGATATACTGGGTCATCAGAAACTCGTTTGGGGTGAGTGTGTTTTGAGCAGCAACGGGTTGAATTCCTCCAATGCATAAGATAAACAGGGTGAAAATGACAAGAATCCGAGAGAAACCTGAAACAGATGAGGAATTGGTAACTGCTGCTAACGTTTTGACTACCTCGATTCGAAATTCATGAATTGCATCTTCGTTTTGTCACAGCTCTATATATGTTATGTACCGCGTTCGGAAACAGATTAGTCTAATGCGTGGCAAGACCGCTCTGACAGAGCATACTGAGATTGATAATAACGCAAATATCATAACAAGAAATGGTATATTATGACATGAGGTGGAGCACTCTCTTCGAGGCGAGTGATATGGTCACATGTGATTACTGTGGTTCTGAACTTCGCGACGACGAAGGTGTCCTGTGTCCAGCATGTGGGGCCGCGGTACACAAGTCGTGCTATGCCATGCATTGGGCATCGGACCATCCTAATCAGGAGATGCGGGAACCGTTGAAATGGCCCCCAGTTATGAGATCGACCAGAGTGGACTATGGGGCCATGATAGCGGGAGGAATTCTCTTAGGCGCAATCGGAATGATGATCTCAAATGTGTTCGTAGTCATTTTGGGAGTCACTCTGCTCTGTATTGGAGCATGTAACTCTCAAAGAGGATTATTGTAATTGCCAAGATAGAACGAAGCAACTAATGAATGAGCACCTTATAGATAGCACAATGAGAGTGGCGGACGGCCTCACTACCAGCTCGTAGCCTTTAAATGCCACCGACTTAGCGCTGCGCACAGCATCGTACGATTATGCTGCACATGCGCGGCGATGGTAAAAAGGTGAAAGATATGACCAAGCGCATTCTTGTGACTGGGAGCTACGGGCAGATTGGAACCGAGCTCATTGTAACAATGAGAAAAAAATATGGTGGTGACAATGTTGTTGCCACTGGAAGAAAGAAACCTCCAGCGATCCTAAAAAAGGACGGCCCATACTACCAGCTTGATGTCCTGAACACAGGGCAACTACATCAGCTACTTGTGGATCTTGATATCGACATCATTGTTCATAATGCATCGGTCCTCTCAGCCGTGGGTGAGAAAAATCCACAGCTCGCGTACAGGACCAATGTTGAGGGATCATACAATGTTCTAGAGGCAGCCAGAATTCTCAAGCTTGATCAGGTCATGATTCCTAGCTCCATAGCTGCGTTCGGTCCATCTACTCCCAAAGAGAATACCCCGAACGATGTGATCATGAGACCCACAACCATGTATGGTGTGACAAAGGTCTTCATTGAACTTTTGGGCGAGTACTATACACAGCGGTTCGGCGTGGACTTTCGATCTCTGCGCTATCCCGGGATCATCAGCTCAGAGGCACTGCCGGGTGGTGGCACAACAGACTATGCAGTCGAGATCTTCTATGAGGCACTGAAGAACAAACGGTACACTTCCTTCCTTGCAGAGGATGCGGCACTGCCAATGATGTACATGCCAGACTGTATCAAGGCAACCATCGATCTCATTGAGGCGGATGCTAGAAAACTAAAGCATCGCAGCTTCAACGTCACTGCAATGAGCTTCACTCCAGCAGATATTGCAGCCGAGATCAAGAAGCACATCCCCGAGTTTGCGATCGACTACGAACCGGACTTTAGACAGCAGATCGCCGAGTCATGGCCACGATCAATTGACGATAGTGTCGCACGTGAAGAGTGGGGTTGGAAACCAGACTATGACCTATCGGCAATGGTCAAAGACATGTTAGAGAAACTATCTAAACGTCTTGGAATCAAATACTAAGAAGACAAGCAGGTATGGGACCGTTCGGTCCCGCTGCTTTCTCTATCGGTTATCACTATATTACTCCAGATACTGTAAGCCAAGGGATTGAGTACGTCCATAGGAGAGCCCAAAGTTAGTGAGCATGTTCGTGATCCTCGTTGAGTGGACGCATCCTGCCAAAGGCCCGCTGAACAAGTTCGGGAAGAGCAGGATGGATGTGGATGGCCTTGAACATTGGGACGTAGGTCCCATCGCCACAGTTCATCAGATTGACGATCTCCTGGATCAAGATCGGTGCATGTGGCCCGATAATGGTTGAACCAAGGATTCGGCGACTCTTAGCATCACATATCACCCTGAGAAAACCGGGAGGGACACCCATGGCCATACCTTTTGCAGAACCGGAATAATCAATCTCCCCAACAAGGAGTTCGCGTCCGGATTCTTTAGCCTCTGAGAGAGTCATACCCACTGTTGCAATTTGAGGATATGAAAAGACCGCACGGGGAATGGCATGATAGTCCATCGAGAGAAGCTTGGGTTCTTTCCCAGTACGCTCGGCCTCTAGCGTGTAAGCAAAATTATACCAGACGATCTCGGACTCCTCATTTGCGGTATGTCTGAACATGTACCTGCCAATCGCGTCACCAAAGGCCCAGATATGTTTCTTTGTCGTCTGGAAATGATCATCCACTATAACATACCCTCGCTTGTCGGTTTCGACTCCCGTCTTCTCAGGTTTGAAGAGATCCGCATTGGACCGCCGACCAGCAGCGATCAAGAGGGTCTCGGCTGACAATTCCACCAGCTCACCAGTGTCGCGGTTCTTTGCAACTATTGCCTTGAGACCGTTCTTTTCACTCGCCTCAGTAACCTCGTGATTCGTCAAGACGACCATCCGTTTGGAGAGCTCTTCTTTCAACAGCTCAGAAACATCATGGTCCTCATTCTTAACGAGATACTGATTTCGACCGACTATGGTCACCTCAGTCCCTATTGCTGAGAAGAAATGACCGAACTCGGCAGCAACATAGCCACCACCAACAATGATCATCGACTTTGGTTGCTCGGTCAATTCTAAGACCGTCTTGTTTGTCAGATAACCAACATCATCAAGTCCCTTGATCGGAGGGATGACTGGACGCGATCCGGCAGCAATGAAAATGTAGGGTGCACGAATGGTCTCATCACCCACTTTCATTGTATAGTCTTCTACAAATTCACCAGTCACATGATACCAATCGAGACCTTCTACTGATTGGACAGAACGACCCATCTGCTCGGACTCGCCCACTGTCTCATGGCGCATTCGTTCCATAAGACCCTTGAAATCGACCTCTTCTACACGAGCCTTGAGATTAACGGCCTCTGCGTGTTGCATCTCCATGATCACATCAGCAACATACGTGAGCATCTTTGTGGGAATGCAACCCCGATTCAGACAAGTCCCCCCAAGAGGACCGTTTTCTACAACTGCAACCTTTAGCCCTTGCTCAAAAGCCGTGGATGCCAGATTCATTCCAGCACCAGAACCAAGCACAATAAGATCGTATTCTTTCATACCAGTTCCATAAGCAATACGGCTGATAAGATATTGGTTAAAGCACTAAAGGCCACGGAACGTGATCCGTGCATACTGTATCGAATACACATTTGAGAGAGACCTCACGGACTCCAATTCCTAAAACACCTATCTGCATCTCACAGCGCTGGTCGGAACTATTAATATTCGCGTTTTGCATATATGTCTTGAAGGTTAGCATGGGGTTGCTCACGTGAAGATACTCGTAGTCGGAGCCGGAAAGATGGGTCGTGGCGCCGCCTTTGATCTTGCACGAAATGATGCCGTGGAACAGGTCATTGTTGGCGATATCGACGAGAAGCAAGCGAAAAAATTAGCAGACGATATGGGACCAAAAGTAATTGGTCGCCAATTGGATGCCTCTAATCGTGCAAGTCTAGAAAAGGCATTTTCAGAAGTAGATGCGGTGATTAGCTGTGTCAGTTACAAGGTCAATATCCTACATACGGAGGTGGCCATTGCCACTGGGACTCACATGTGCGATCTTGGAGGCAACTTGGATATTGTCAAGAAACAATTAGAACTTCATGACAAGGCACGTGATGCCGGAATCACGGTCATTCCAGATTGCGGTCTTGCACCGGGTATGGTCAGTGTCATTGCCCGTGCAGGTATTGATTATCTCGACAGTGTAGAGTCTGTGAAGATCCGTGTAGGGGGTCTCCAACAAAAACCACATCCGCCATTGAATTATGCACTCATCTTCAGTGTCGAGGGTCTCATCAACGAGTATGTGGAGCCCTGCATGGTTCTGCGCGATGGGAAGATCACCTACGAAGAACCATTAATTGGTTTCGAACAGATCGAGTTCCCTGAACCCTTTGGCAAACTTGAGGCATTCAATACAAGCGGTGGAACATCCACGCTTCCGCTCACATACGAGGGCAAGGTCAAGAACCTAGATTACAAGACCATCCGATATCCCGGTCATGGTCACAAGATGTGGACGTTGATGAAGCTCGGTCTCATGAATCAGGAGGAGCAAGAGTTTGATGGGGTCAAAATAGCCCCTCGAACCGTACTGGAACGACTGCTTGAAAGAAATCTCCCGCCCTCCGGAAAGGATGTCACGCTGATGCGTACTATTATTGAAGGCTGGAAGGGCACCGAGTCGCGGACCATCGAGTATGAGATGATAGACTATTATGATGACGCGACAGGGCTTACCTCGATGATGAGAACAACGTCATTCCCAGCAGCACTGGCAGCAGTCATGATGGTTGATGGAACAATCTCCGAGAAAGGGGTATTACCACCGGAGAGATCGATACCGCCGGAACCGTTCATTCTCGGTCTCGAACAACGAGGCATTGACATCAGCAAGCGTGTCTACTGATCGATTGATGAGGCAAAGGCATAAACGTCAATGGTGCCTCGTGTCAAGACAGGCGGCAATAATGGTAGACTATGAAAAGATGTATGAGAAGATAGAGGACGCACGAAGAGTCCTCAAGGGAATCGCACGCATCACACCTCTGGACAGATCAACCACCTTCAGTAAGATGACCGGTGGCGAGATCTATCTGAAGCTAGAGAACCTACAGAAGACGGGTTCCTTCAAGGTCAGAGGCGCGGCTTATGCTATGTCCCAGTTAGACGACGATGAGAAAAAAGCAGGAGTGATCGCAGCCTCGGCAGGGAACCATGCACAGGGCGTGGCCTATGCGGCAACTAGACTTGGAATCAAGTCGACGATTGTCATGCCGATATTCTCTCCAATCGCAAAGATCCATGCGACAAAAGGTTACGGTGCAAACGTGGTTCTTCATGGTGTAGCTTTTGATGACGCATTGGCAAGGGCTAAAGAACTCGCCGAAGAAACCGGCGCAACGTTCCTCCACCCATTCAACAATGAAGATGTGATTGCAGGACAGGGCACAATCGGGCTTGAGATCATGGATGCGCTCCCGGATGTTGAGGTCATTGCAGTTCCTGTAGGTGGTGGAGGTCTCTCAACAGGTATCGCCATTGCTGCCAAACACATCAATCCCGAAGTCGAAGTGTATGGGGTAGAAGCTGCAAGCGCAGATGCAATGCGAAGTTCTCTCGCTGCAGGACATCTCGTAAAGGCAGAACGCTTGGATACGGTCTGCGATGGAATTGCTGTGAAACAACCCGGCAAACTGACCTACGCTATTGCCAAGGACAAACTGACGGGTGTCGTGACTGTTGAGGAACTCGAAGTGACAAGAACGCTCTTTCTCTTGCTTGAACGTGCAAAGAGCGTTGTTGAGCCTGCTGGAACCGTAGGGCTCTGTGCCTACCAGTACGGCAAAATCGATGCCAAGGGTAAGAAGGCTGTTGCAGTCTTGTCGGGTGGTAACATCGACATGAGCTTCCTCACGCGAGTAATCAACAAGGAGCTGTTCAGACTCGGTCGTTCAGTCAGAATCCGTGGTACCATTCTCGACAGGGTGGGTGTACTCAACCAGATCATTGAGGTGGTCTCAGGTTCGGGTGTCAGCGTCATAGAGATCGTTCATGATAGAGCCGACCCAGATATTGCACCGAACAAGGCCGAGCTTATTATGGTGCTTGAGATTCCCGAACCAGCAACATTGAAGAAGTTACTTGCTGCACTTCAGGAGAAAGGATTTCACTTTGAAGTGTATGAGGACTAAGACCGTATAAAAATAAAAAACAGGCGGCCTGGATCATCACCAGGCCACCGAATCGATACGAAAGTAGACAGTGTATCGACAATCTCCCAAATCTACTCGGTAACCAGACCAATACCAACCATGGTTGAGATACTGATGCCATGTTGAGGGGCTCCAGTACCATTGCCAGACTGGATACTGATCATCCGAGTCCACGCTATCTTGCTCCCATGCCTCTATTCGGATCTTCGTATATCGGTTGTAGTTAATAACAGTGTAGAAGTACTTGTTCCAATCGAGAGCACCACTTCCACTGCGATGCCAATAGCCATCAGGTGAGTCACCGATCTTCCCATTACCGGGATAGCCTTGTGCAGTTGGATACACACCATCTCCACTGAAACTCTTGATGTATTCTTCACCTGCGCCTTTCGGCCACGGATCATAGTCGTTGTCATAATAGATCTCGTCAACAAACACGGTGAGCTTGTAGAGCCCAGCCGAGGCTGACCACGTCGTAGTCCCCACTTCACC
This sequence comes from Candidatus Thorarchaeota archaeon, assembly GCA_021498125.1. NCBI lineage: Archaea > Promethearchaeati > Candidatus Thorarchaeota > Candidatus Thorarchaeota archaeon. The sequence goes on from JAIZWL010000004.1 coordinate 143,103, forward strand.
TGCAATCACAGAAGTGTATTGACTGTGCCACAGGTCATCAGGTGACACACCAAGACCAAGCGTGCTTGTATCGCTATCAAGATCAATTCCTAGGACGTGATAGTAGGCAGCCCAGACAGCCTCTGAGCAATAGTATCCCTTGACGCCCGAGAGAGGGTTAGTCTCACTTGCGTAGACCTGTTTTGAGGTCCAGCCCCAATCATACGCTGGTCCTACGGGATAACCGTCAGTCCCACCTGAGAGCTGCGACTTTAGAAAGTTAACAACTGCTTCCCGCTCGGATGAAGAGAGTGGAACACCGTTTCCTTTCAGTACTCGCAACACAAGCACATTCTCAGCATGTTCATTGACCGCAGTCGCCCAAGTATCATAGCCAAGTCCATTCCCTTGTTCAGCACTCTTTGTCGAATGAATGACGTAGGGTGTGTTCACTGGCATGTAGTTCTTGTGCGTTCGATCCCAGATTAACTCGCCGGGTTTGACCAGACCACAATACATCTCGGAGTGAGAGAAGTCGCCAGGAATCAGATAGTCAGTCAAGGAACCAGGAGTTCCAAGTATGATTATGTCCCCAGGAAGGAGCCCGAGATTGCTTACTTGGTTGGTACCGCCAGACGAAAATGCAACAACTGGTTGGACGGGTGAGGAGAACGCGAAGATCACGAACAGCAAAATGATAGAGAGTACGAGTCGTTTTTGCCTTCTCAACCGCTACACCAGTATGATATGGAAACAAACTACCATATAGGTATTTTGACCAAGTTACCACAGCATAATTGGATGAACAATACCTTAAACTCACTACAGGAATCATCAGCGGGTCTCGGCCGTAGTATCAGATGCGACCAACAATCATCATACTACGGCCAGTCACGATACGCACTGTATCGCAATGCGGTTCTATCTGTAGACTATCCCAGCGATAGATCAAATGGAGAACTGATCAGGCGCGACCCGATCCCCATAGCGCTTACGAGTTTCTTTGAGATGGTAGAGCTGATCCTCCAGAATATCAAGGAGGTGCTGAGGGGTCTCTTCGGCCTCCTCCCGATAGATCTTTAGAATCCGCTCGTACTTTGGAATAAGCTTCTCAATTCGAATTGTGAACTGCTCCATGTAGTCGTCCAGCGTATACTCTCGATCAAGGACCTCGCGGAACAATGCCCTTAGATCCTCATACCGTGGAATAAGGCCTAGAGGTGTACGCAATGCTTCCACGTCACCATTGATTCTCCGTTCGATCCACTTCAACCAGACCCGCTTTGCCTGCTTACTGTTCAGATACTCTCCGTCATCGCCTCTCAGGAAATAATTAACCCCGAAGATCTTTGGAGGGTTAGAGAGGTCCTTGACGAAATCAAAGTGGTTCTGGATATACTTGCCAAGAGGAATTGAGATAAAGTCGAGATTGGAAAATGCTTGGAACTTGAGAACCCCCTCTTGACCAAGAGTGGCCGCAGTGGTCTCGGACTCGAGACTTGCACCTATAGTCGCAACTCCGTGATCCCAATTAAATGACTCCCAGACGGGGACTGAGGTATCAGGATCACGTCCGCCATAGATAATGCCGCCAAGTGGCACGCCAGAGGGATCATCAGCGGCAGTGTCAAGGTTATTGATCGATGACAACCGAAGCGTATATCGGGCGTTTCTATGGGACTCGGGGACTTCCTTTCCATCAGGACCGAGCATGCCCTTGTGCCACTCGCCAGCGTGATTGATACCATGACGGGGATGCTCGCGCTCGTCACCTAGCCAGTACGGGATTCCATAGCTGACGAGAACGTTTGAAAAGATGACCTCACCCGGGGTCGTGAGGCACTTGAAGATGACAGGATCGTCTTTCTCATTGACACCACGAATGATGCCAAATATCCCGGACTCAACATTCGCCGTGCGTACCTCGTCACCAAATCTCTTCAGATATGCCAGGTCATCACCGACAATGGTCTCACCAGTCACCATTGCAGTACTCGTCTTTCCACAGCCAGACGGAAAGGCACCCGCAAGGTAGGTCTTTCGATTATTCGGCCCATGAACAGCCATGATGAACATGTGCTCAGCAAGCCAACCTTCACGATCAGCCTTTCTGATGGCCAGCCTGAAGGCCAGTTTTTTGAGGCCCACCGTGTTCCCTGCATAGGTCGTGTTGGCACTATACACAGTGTTCCGAGTATAGTCGATGTAGATTCTCCGTTTGTCTATATCTACGGGGATCATATTCTCAGTGCGACCAGCAGAGTGCAGAATCAAGAAACAATCATCAACATCATTTTGCTCAACAAATTGCTTGTATGCTGAACGATACAATAAATCCAGACTGTGAGCCACATAATACGAGTCTGTGATCTGCATAGTAAGGATAGAGAACGGAGAATTTGTCGGCCCCAGAGAAAAGAACCGCACGATCATCTCTTTTCCGTGCATACTCCCCTTGAGGATCTCACGGATTTCAGCAATACCCTCCTCACGGTTCAGTTGTCGGAGGTTCCGATCAAGAGATTCACCGCTTGGAACAAGATAACGAGTATGCTCAACATCGCGTGCCTGATCATAGTATCCGTCAAAATGAACAGTGTGGCCGTCGAGCTTCAGGGGGATTTCCTCACCTGTCTCAATAGCCCGTTGACGAACTCGTTCAATATCAACAGGATCATCGGTCACAACAAAGACCGAGTCAGGCTCGCAAAGCCTAATTGCGTCAATCAAGAACTCATGTGCCTTAGGATGTCTAATCCGACGAATCTTGTCGAGATTCTCATCATCTAAGAGCGAGGTCAGTTGGGAGAGTGCTCCACTCAATTTTATGCCTCACACATTGGTACTCCGGTGAGCCGTGCCGGAGGGTGTCCCAATATGTTATTTGTGGTATGGACTTTTTGCCTTATTTGTAATTCGGACGCCCAAAATGGGCAATTCGACGGACCTACGAGCGATCCTCTTGCGCGATGATATAGACCGGCCCATCATAGGAGGCTAGAGTGCGCTGTGAAATATCGCTCCCGTGTTCATCAACAAGAAGCCATTCCGAATCCACCGGGCGGTCTGCAAATGGCCAACCACGTTCCAGTGTGTCGTGATAGGTCAATTCCGGGGATCCACGGACTATGCGTTGCTCGCCTGAATTTTGGTCAAATATCGCACGAACAGATATCGCAGGATTGTGGAATCTGAAAGCGCGATCGGGGCCATATACCTTCCCATGTAGAGGACCACGCTCAAGCAACACAAACAGGGAGATCGTAGCAGCCAATACGACAGGGTAAAACAGCATTGCCGCAATGGAGCTAACGAAAAACTCTGGAATGAAGAAAAGGATAGAGAATATACTAAAAATAATACCTAAGAGAGAAACACCGACAAGTGATTGTAATTTACGCATTTGATAAATCTTCTATGAAAACAGTAGTATTCTAGTGTTATAGACTATAGGACGGAGGCAAAATCGGATCATTTCATCAAAAATAGCGAAACTGGAGCCGTATTGGCCAGCCAGCATAACAGCTGCTGCTTCAATAGTTCAGCAAGTTGACTCTATCACCTTATTCCTCTGAACCATATTATACCGAAGCGATGAATTATTAGGTGGAAGCATTTGTGTCCATTTGAGGCGAATTTTGAAAATGGACCCACGAGTTGCCGAACATGCAAGGATAATTGTTGAGTGGAGCGCTGAGATCAAGAAAGGCGATAAGGTCATCATCCGAGCCACTCCTGAAACTCAAGAACTGGTTGTCGCACTGAACCGTGAGCTCGCACGGGTAGGAGCGCATCCTGTAACATTAATGGAGTTGGAAGAGGCATCAAGAGCATATATTGATGCAGCAAGTGAAGAGACCCTTCAAGAAATACCAGACCATGTAAAGGCTCTATACGAGAATAGCGATGCGATTGTCATGATCCGATCCCCGGCCAATACAAGAGCGATGGCTGGAGCAGATCAGAGAAAATTGGTCACTCTCAGTAAAGCGATGCGACCGATGTCCAACGTCATTCTCTCTAAACGATGGACCGTGACTGTCCACCCATGCAACTCTCTTGCACAACAGGCCAACATGAGCCTTGAAGAATACAGGGACTTCGTATACGGTGCCACTCTCCTTGATTGGAAAGAAGAGAGCAAATTGATGTATGTCCTCAAGGAACATTTGGAGCGCCACAGCGATGTCAGATTCGTCGGCCCTGAAACCGATCTCTATGCAAAGACCGAAGGCAGGATTTGGATCGCGTCTGACGGCAAACACAACCTTCCAAGTGGTGAGGTCTTCACCGCACCTATAGAGGACACCGTGGAAGGCAAGATCTTTTTCGATATCCCATTCATGCAGAGGGGCAAGGTCATTCAGGGAGTCCGCCTGACATTTGAGAAGGGAGAGGTTGTCGATTTCTCAGCAGAAAAAGAAGAGGCCACCTTGAAATCGATCATCGAGACCGATGAGGGATCCCGTAGACTCGGTGAGATGGCAATAGGGACTAACCGAGGAATCCAGAAGTACACCCTTAACATGCTCTTTGATGAGAAGATCGGTGACACTATTCATTGTGCACTCGGCAATGCATACAAAGAATGCAACGGCCGTAATGAGAGTGCCGTACATGTTGACATGATAAAGAGCATGAAAGAAGGCGAGGTCATCGCTGGCGACGAAGTGATCTACTCCAAAGGCAAGTACCTCTGGGAAATGTAAGGCAAGTAGTTTCTCTACTGTGACGGGGAGACTTGTCTTCCCGTCCCCACTCCACTGACCAATCTACTAAGCAGTATCATCACATATGATCAGAGTTGCCGAACTTGATCAGACTGCCCGATATTTATATTAAAGTAATATATGCGGGACCATCATATGATGCCAATGGCGCATTTGTGATATTCTCACCATGAGCATCATAGACGTTCCAATGTGCATGACGAGCAATTCTGGAAAAAGTCCAATACTCCAAGAGCGCCTCACGAAAAGTCGTCTCGGGTGAACCGTGGATAAGAATCTCATCCCCAGAGACTTTGTCAATAACAAAACGGTGCAGAACTGACATGTCCATTTCTGGGAACTTGAGAAACTCATGGACATATTCCCGATCCACATCCACTTCTATCGGTGGCGTGGATGTAATATATCGAGAATCTACGTCGTAAAAAAACTCCAGAAACAATTCAAGAACTGTAAAATAACCAATAACAAGCGCGATTAAGATGCCCAGGTTAATATTCGAACCACTAACTATGAATGCCAAAGCTATCAGAATAACAAGTGGGGAAAGCATCATAGCAATGCAAGTCGCATCATACTCGAAGGTTTCCGACAACGATTGCACCACCGTATACGATACTACTCGTAATCAGCCAAGGTTTTACCAAGTTCTTGATCACTAGGCATTAGAAAAAAAACCGTGCCGGGAACTGCTTCCCGGCTAATCATAGTACTCGACACTTGAATCAAGACTGGAATAGTCCGCTTCACTCGACTCCGGTGTATCAACAGGTAGATCGCCTACTATACGAATTTTCGCAATCCCGTCAAAGAGCGAGAGTGATGAATCGGAGATGTCATTCCCACGTTCATCTGTGATGATCCAGTTTGATCCTCGGTCAATCTGAGAGAAACCCCAATACTTTCGAACCGCATCCCGAAATGTTGTATTATCACGTCCATGAACCACTATCTCCTCTTTCGTTGCGGGATCGACAATCACACGATGGATTGTAGAAGTGTCAACACTGTGATAAGCTCCCTCCGGAGATTTGTCCATTTGCTCGTCCAGAGCTTCATCAACATCAAAGTGACCTAATCTACTATATCGGTAATACACCGTTTGCCGAATGCGAACCGCATTGGTCAGATGATCAGAGGTTGCATTAACGCAGATCAGCATGGACGAAAAAATCAATAATCCAACACTTAGATATCCAAGTGGACTATTTTTCAAGACGCCTGCTATAATTATTGTGACAAAACCAAGTATGCACAATAGTGATCCTATTCCATAGATGAAGTTCTTCCCCAAAGTACTCTTTCTCCTTTCTTACATTATCTCAAATCAATACCTCTTTTATGAAAGTTCAACCAGAAAAATAATGTGGTGTTGTGGAGAGCAAATGGGTCAATGTAAACGATTGGAGAAAATCGCTGTGCATCTATGCGTAGAGGTGAATGGTTGATAATCGGGCTTCGGTCCAACCTCTGCCAAGTGTGTTTAACATCAAGTCCAAAGACAAAATCCTTCTGCCATAAAATAGTAAAAAAGGGCGGGGAAAATAGGCCCCGCCCACGACTGCCTCCCATATTAGTCATAGCACTCTACCTCTTGGCTACGACCAGAATAGACGGTCTCAAATGGTCCTACAAACAAGTCCGGCCATATCTCCTCCTCTGAACCAATTGATGCGTTCCCCAAGGGTGATGAGAGTAGAGAATTGGTGGTGACCTTCTCTCGCCCATCGGTAATTCTCCAAATAGACCTGCGGACATTCTCTTGAGAGATCGTGTTTTCATTATCATTGACAGAAGACTCGTCGTTGATCAGATGATAAGCAATAGTACGGTGCAACATTGAAAGACATTCATCACGATAAACACTCAGAGGGCCTTTCTCTGTGGTGGGTATTAGATTACAAGATGTATAGGAGGTCTCAGTCAACTGGCGTGCAAAAATAGGGACCGAAAATATGCGAGATTCTACAATGGTTTTGGACACTGCCAGCAAGGATGTGATAAGAACGAGACCGACTCCTAAATAGAAAAACAGAAGCGCCTCTGAAAGTGTAATAACGATCAGAGAGAGGAACACCAATAGCACTGTGTCTATGGTAATCCCGTGAAGCGCGGCGTTTCCCACAATGTTGCACCAGTTTTTCATACGTAACGAATCTTTATAACTTTTGTGAGAAAGTGAAAAGTCATTTCTGTGTTTGGTTAGACGCTCTTTTGGACAATAGAGATAAGGCCTGTCGCACTTATAAATAAGGCAAGGAGATCGTATGACACGGGACTTCAAGTACATAGAGAAACAAATTCGGAAGAAGACATTTGGGATCATTGGCACTGTCGATGAAAAAAATAGACCTCATACAACAGGAGTACTCTATGGCGTATCACATCCGAGTGAGCCGTTTGCTATCTACGTTGCGACGGGAGCCGCATACAAGAAGACAAGGAACATTCGACAAAATCATAATGTGTCGTTTGCAATACCGTTCCCACATCACGCACTCTGGTTTGTGCCAGCATCAATGATCTTTTTTCAGGGAATTGCGGAGATCTTGCCTCCGAATGATGAGGCTGCAAGAAGAGCGTTCTCAACAAAATGGATTCTGCGAGGTAACATCAAGATGGGCGAGGAAAACGAGATGAATGCGGTCTTTATCAGGGTCAGGCCAATCGAGAAAATCCATGTGTTCGGTGTGGGAATCAGTATGATGAGGATGATGAGAAACGCAGAAGAGGGAGTTTATTCAGTTCGTGTCCCCAAGGACAGGACGTAAATCATTAAGGGATACATCAACAGAACTAGTACGGACGATGAAAACTATGGCAAGGCGAATTTACACACGCAATGGTGATGACGGGACTACAAGACTTCTCTCGGGAGAAGAGATCGCAAAGGATAGTGTCCACGTTGAAGCATACGGAACCGTGGATGAACTCATGGCGGTCCTTGGTGTCGCAAAAGTATTTGCACAGAAACGGCTTGCGGACTATATTCAGTCTATCCAAGCAAGTCTCTCAAACATAGCAGCCGAACTGGCAGTGGATCCAACAACTGGAACGGACATCCTCTCAAAGATCCCCAGAATCTCGGCAGAAGATGTTGAGGAACTGGAACATATTGCTGATGAACTGTCCGAGGAATTACCGCCACTCTCCAAGTTCATCATCCCCGGTGGGACCAAAGCTGCGTCATTTCTCCATCAAGCAAGGACTGTTTGCAGAAGAGCAGAACGTCGAGTAGTTGCCATGAGGAAAGACTACAAGATCAATCAAGAGATCATCAAATACCTGAACAGACTCTCGGATCTTCTGTTTGTGATGAGCAGACATGCAAATCTTGGCCATGAAGAATGAGAGCATATTGCGTGCATCCCATTGATTCAAGTAGGAGATACATAGTCTTAACGGCATATAGAATTTAGAGGTCACACTCATGGGAGAACCATTTAGAGTCTTGCAGGTTGGTCTTGGCTCAATAGGTGTCAAGATCGCGGAGAACATCATTAGAAGAGAGAATCTAGAACTCAAGGCAGTAGTCGATATAAGTCCGGATCTGAGAGGACAGACCGTTGAAGGCCTACTCTCGATCCAAGAGGACACAAGGACACCCATCTATGGAGACCTCCAAGAGGCGATCGATGCCATTGGCCCTGTTGATGCAGCATTAGTTGCGACTTCATCATCATTGAAGACTGTGGCCCCCACGATTAAGACCTGCCTCGAGGCCGGAATGGATGTTGTATCGATCTGCGAACAGCTCTCATTCCCACATACGCGATACCCTGAGATCTCAAAGGACTTGGACGAGACCGCAAAGAAAACAGAGAGATCGGTCCTTGGGACCGGAATCAATCCCGGATTTCTCATGGACACGCTTCCAATTCTACTATCTGCACCTATCAAGCATGTCGATTCAATTAGAGTGACACGAGTCATCAACTCTAGCAAGAGAAGAAAATCATTCCAGCTGAAGATCGGCACGGGTATGACGGTCGAACAGTTTCGTGATGCCATTAGCACCGGGAAGATAACGGGACATGTAGGTCTCAGTGAATCGCTCTGGATGGTAAATGCGGCATTGAATCTTGGACTTGATGAGATCGTGGAGATCCCACCAGAGCCCGTGCTCACGGAGAAAGAGGTCACCACGCCAATCGTGTCGGTCAAGAAGGGAGATGTCATTGGACTCAAGAGTGTTGGTCTTGGAAAGAGAAATGGTGAGACCATTGTGACTCTCGATTTTACTGCGCATGCAGGGGCTGAACCCGAGTATGACGCTGTTGAGATCAACGGGGAACCAAGCATCACTCAACGGATCGAGGGCGGAGTCCACGGGGATAACGGTACGATAGCAATGGCACTGAACATGATCCCGCTGGTCATCAGAGCCGCACCCGGTCTCTACACCATGAAGGATCTCCCGTGTCCCAGAAACACCGAACGACTCTGGCGCGATGAGTGAGAGGTAGGAGATAGAGAATATGTTTGAGAAATTCAAGAAGAAGACGCCCAAGTCCAAGGAACTCTTTGAGCGTGCTAAACGAGTGTTTCCGGGTGGCGTGAACCATAATATCCGCACCTTTGGACTTGATCGGGTTGGGATCTACCCACCCTTCATGGCTGCCGGAGATGGGGCCTATGTCTGGGATGTTGATGGTAACAGGTATGTCGACTGGTGGATGACTCATTTTTCGAAGATCCTTGGACATCGCAGACCCGGTGTGATAAACGCTGTCGGCGAGCAGCTTTCAAGAGGCATCCATCTCGGCACCCTTAACGAGGCCCAAGTGCTCTTTGCAGAGAGGATACAGGCTGCGATCCCGTTCATGAAAAAGATGAGATTTTGCACAACTGGCAGCGAAGCGACCATGTACTCATCACGTCTAGCAAGACTCTTCACGGGGAGGCGGCTGATAGCAAAGGCGAGAGGCGGCTGGCATGGCGGCAATGATGCATTAGGGTTTCATGTGCAGTATCCCTATAGCGATGATCCGTTCTATAATGGGGTCTCATTCGATTACAATGACAGAGAGAGCGTCGATAAGGTTCTAAGAGAGCATGGGAAAGAGATCGCCGCGCTAATCATCGAACCAGTGCTTGGAGCAGGAGGCGGTCTCGCGCCGGAACCGGACTATCTCCCCTACCTGAGAGAAGAGACCGAGGCACGGGACATTCTCTTGATCTTTGACGAGATCATAACCGGCTTTCGACTCTGTTATGGCTCGGCGGGCAAAGGGGTCTTTGGAGTAGAACCGGATCTCATCACTCTTGGAAAGATCGCAGCCGGAGGCATGCCTCTTGGTGCCTACGGTGGGCGTGAAGACATCATGGACTTGGCCCGTCCCGGAGCCAAAGGCGGCCGCTGGGTCGGAGGCGGTACATTTTCCAGCCACCCTCTCACCATGGTCGCAGGGGCTGCCGTCATGGATGCCTTACGAGACCTCATGTATTCGGGTCTGAATGATGCAGGTAATGCTCTCCGTGAGCGCATCAACAAGATCTTCGAAGACGCAAAAGCACCAGCACTGGCAACTGGTACGGGGTCAATCATCTTCATCACGTGGCTCAAGCACACGATCGAGAAACCATTCACAAGCTTCAAACTCAATGAGGCCACCGACCATCAGAAACAGAATCTGTTCCAAGCTCTCCTGATGGAACAGGGAGTCTTCGGATATCATGGTCTCGGTGCGTTGTCTTTTGCTCACTCCAAGCAGGACATTGAACAAACGGCACTGGCGATCGAACAGGTCACGGAAACTCTCACCAAGGAATGATTGATTCGCTAGGCTTAAGGGCACTTTTTGCCCTTGAAACACGGCGATTGCTCTTAAATGAGATTCAAGAGAAGTTGAAATAACTAATCGGTATCAAGAAGATCAGTGCAATTCAATTATCGAGTGAAGATATGAGTCTGCCTGAGGAAGAGGTCACCCAGATCATCCAAGAGATGATACAAGAAGGCATTCTCAAAGGCCATATCTCTGATGATGGAACACGTTTCTTCAGGCAGATAGACAGTCTCATCTCGTCGATACATCACGAGGAGATACCACTCGAGTTCATGGAATACGACTCACGTCCGGGAATCGCGGCTGCTCTTGTTGGTTTCGTCGCTATCATTGTTGTAAGTATCTTGCGTCCATTTCTTCTAGGAAGTGGACGGTATGAGTTGGAATTGGTATTTTATTACACTCTACTAATGGGAATGACCACTATCTTATTCGGATGTTACTATGTCGGAAGGAAACCAACACCATAGATAGTGAGTTGCCAATATAAGGATCAAATATTATAAATATACAACAATCCCTGTTCCTAGTAGTGTAAACTTGTACCTCAGTACGAATGAATGGAATAATTTATCGGCCAATCACAGAGTCATCAAGTCCCATAGGTGCCAAATGTGCGGTTTCGTTCAACTTCCTCAATTCACGAGTTCCCCAATCACTTATTCCTAACCACGAGATACTGGCTGCATGACAGCGATAATAGGTCAGAGCAGACTTATCAGGTCGAAACCACCATTCGATGATTGTTGCGTTTATGTTCCCATGTGCGACAATAAGAACAACTTCTTCAGATTTTTTGTCTAGACGGTCCATCAGCAATGCAGCTCGCTTCCGTAGCATTCGCCAGCTCTCTGCTTCGGGATATGGAATATAATCAAGTAAAGGCTCAGAGGGAGGATTCCAAAATTTCGCAGCCTCTTCTCGGGTCTTGCCTTGTGAAACGCCCATGTTCATCTCCCTCAGCTGAGGTTCCACGACAAGCGGTACATCGAGTTCGTCACGAATAATCTTTGCAGATTCATAGGCCCGTTTCAGATCACTTGTGTAAATGATCTCAATCCTGTCCCCAAGTATCTCTTTGAGCCGTCTGGCGGTGACCTCGACTTGTTTCCTTCCTCGATCTGTTAATGGTAGGTCGGTCCATCCACCAATAATACCTTTCGTGAGGTGTTCCGCTTCTCCATGCCGCACAAGAACTAGCTCGTTCATATCATCACACCTGAAACAATATAAATTATTAAGAGATGGCCTAAAAATGACACGCCATATAATATAATTATAACCTGCGTAATGGTGATAAAGATATCGGATCTCACATCTACACATCTTACAGCGTCATCATAAAATGAACTGACACATGGCACAGAGAACACATCTTTTAAGGCCCATGAGGAGAGAGGAGCGCATCGGCAGGCGAAGACTATGCAATTTGTAATGGACCCCACCCTCGCAATTACAATTATTATTTTCGCACTACTTGTTGGAATCATAGCCTCGATGCTTGGGATAGGTGGTGGTATCATCAACACACCACTGCTTGTGATTATATTCATGTTTGGACCAAGAGAGGCCTCAGCCACTGCGCTTGTCGCTGCGTTCTTTGTAGCTATATCCAGCAGCATATCATATTATAGACAAAAACCGCGACCCACTCAATACAAGGCGGGTCTGTTTTTGGCAATGACAACAATTCCGGGATCTCTCACGGGAGTCTGGTTAAAGGGAGTCATCACGGACGACATGTTGTTACGGTACATCTTCGCTATCCTCCTCTTCCCCATAGCACTCAAGATGCTCAATGCCCGTCGCAAAGGAAAAACGGACATGGCCTCACAGATCCTCTCGTTTGACTTTGACTCACTCTCCAGAAGACGATTAGGCGCGGCGCTAGGCGGTGCATTTGTAGGAGGAGTAGCTGCAGGATTACTTGGTCTAGGGGGTGGCGTAATCGTCGTACCTGTGTTGAGTGTGATCATGGCACTACCAATGCATGCAGCAGTTGCAACCTCTATGTTTACAATGATGTTTACCACTACCGCAGGAACCGCACTGAATCTTTACTACGGACAGGTTGACATCCTCTATGGGGTTCTTCTGGGTATTGGGATGATTGCTGGTGGTCAGATCGGTTCGAAGGTAGCCTGCCGGATCGATGCGGTGCGTCTCAAACAGATCTTTGGACTTGTACTGGTCTTTCCACTGATCAAGATGGCAAAACTCGGACAGATGTGGCTCGATCCATCAGGGACCAGTTTTCTACTGGCAACAGTCGGCGACATCATAATCTGGCTGACTATTGTGATACCTACAGCAATCATCAGATTTGTTATTCTCAGGAGAAATGGCAAATACATAGTTACACCAACAAAAGCAGCGGATGATTAGACTGTAGAGATTCCAGAAAAATAATAATTGCCGCGTGGGTGCGGGCCCGAAGGCCCGCTGGAAGAAACGGGAAAAAACCTTACAGTGTGAATCCAACACTGGTATTGCCATCGAACTCTTGCGGAGTGTCACCACCACTGTGTGGATATGCCGCTACCGCATAGTCGAAGCAGTCCTCCATGAGTGTGCTTGTGCTGCTGCCGTAATGATTGATGAGACCGTACTCCAAGAAGTAGTAGGTCCATGCTCCATTCTGATGAGTGGAGTCATCATATCCGTAGCCGTTGTCAGTGCATGTCGTCGTCATGTAGACGTGAGCTGCATTTGACAATGCCTGGATTTCAGGAATCAGACCACCACTGTAACAATGATCCACAAAGATGAAGATCTTGTCAGCAGCCCAAGTGCCAACAATCGCAGCAAGTTCTGTATCATACAGATTGCCGTCCTCATTGTCCTCACCACTGCTGCAGTCCCACATGCACAGGTAAGAAGAGCCTTGGCCATCACCTGAACCATGACCAGATGTGATGAAGGCAACTTGATCGTCGGCATCAGCACCACCAAGCCAGTTCAAGGCGGCCTTGACGTTTGATTCCTTAGCCAATGCATAGTATGACGGGTAATTCGATGAATGGGTATCACCGAGCACACGGACATAGTCGTAGCCCATGACATTTGTCAGGTAGTTGTACCAGTCAGTCGCGTCCTCATCACAATAGGAGAGATCGCTAATCGACTTGTAATCACTAATACCAACAATGACTGCCCATCTGTGAACAACCCCATCACCGCTGCCGCCACCACCGCCACCGCCACCACCATAGGTGATCGTGACTGTGAGCTCATAAGAACCAGAGCCACTGTAGTCGCGGACCATGATGTACCACGTTCCGGCACCAGGATTGTCATAAGTGACATCCTCGCCACCAGACGTGTACCCACGCCAGTCATACGTGCTAGTAGTTGGTTCAGCACCGAGTCTTCCATAGAGATCGAAGTCAGCAGAACCACAGGTGAGCACGGAATGCATGCTCTCAGCGTTCGCTTCAACCTCGATTGTCCACATCTCGGTCTCTCCAGCAGCGGAAAGGCTTCCAGTTGCGGTCTCACCACTAGTGAGCACATGATCACCAGTGCCACCGCCACCGCCACCGCCGCTTTCATATTCAATCTGGTCGATTGCAAAACCCCATTTGGTCACAGAGTAATCCGTGTCCAAGCGGACTTTGATCGTGTCGCCGTTGCTCCACGAAGACCATCCACCATCTGAATAGAGACCAGTGAGTTTGTGGAGTTGACTCCCAGCATAGTCATACACGTAGACAAAATCGTAGTTGTTTTCAACATCAATCTTTGAAAAGTGCACGCGTATCTGAGAGGCTCCTGTCTTGGTGATCGTCCAAGTATAATCAAAATTGTTCGAGTAAGGATGTTCTGACTCGACCACATATGATTCCACTGTTCGCGTTACTTGATATGTCACTGTCTTTTGACCGACAGAATTTGTCGGAACTGCAGTCACAACATTAGGTAACAGAGCAGTGGCGAACATCACCAAAAAACAGGCCGATAGTAGGACCAATTTACGGTTCATTGGAAGTTACACCACGCGGACTGACCACAAGGTCAGTACGATACCTCCTTGGTCTGCAAACTAAGATAAAAATCACACGGATGATTTAACGAAAATATTACCAATGATAAGAGGATTATTTCGTAATTGATTCGGTGGGCCCTAGACCAATCGTCCGATCATACGTGCAAATGCATGCTGTGCCGAAAATCACATGTGTGTTATAAAGAACCTGAGCTGATCTTGGGCAACCAGATACGGAAAGCACACCCCTGAGTATAGTCACCTTGTACCCGATCAAGGACCTCAATTCGCCCACCATATTTCTCAATGATCTGAACAGCCTGATGAATACCGACACCACTAGACCGCGCAGAGGGATCAAATATGAGATTCTTCTGCTCATCGGGAATTCCAGAACCGTTATCAGAGATCGTTACTTCAAACCCATCACGGAGTTCGCGCAACGAAACCCACACTCGCGGATTATCCTTTGGATTATGCCGAACTGCATTATCAATGATATTCATGAAGGCGGTCTTGATAAAAGAGTCAGCCTGAATACGAGCATGAGATACAAGAATATGGCTCTCGATTATCACATTTTCATTTGTTGTGGCAATCTGTTCCATGCATTCGACAAGAATCGGATTGATCTCGATTTCTTGCAGAGGGGCCTCAAGAAGTGTTTCAGAGGATTGAACACTGTCAATGAGTTCGGTACATTTGTTGATCGAGTCACGAATCCCTTTCACAACATCAAGGACCTTAGGGTCGTGAAAATCATCTTCGAGTAATTCTGCATTGATGAGGATAGCCTGAAGATGATTCCGAATATCATGACTGAGAAGATCAAGATACAGAGAGGCACTTCGATCAGCAGCACGCTTCTGGGCTTCGATCTTTCGCAGCTCTGTCATATCTCGAAGAAATACAACGATATGCTTTTCGTCCTCATAGGGGATTCCTATCGCCAAGATCCACCGGGGACTGCGCTGGACCGAAGTGACAAATTCTATGGAGACGTCAGAACGATTCTTCTGAACTTGGTCGACTAGGGATTGTAGATTGTCATAGAGGTCTGCGGAAAAAAGGTCAGAGAGGTGGGTATCAGCAGGACCTTCGGTCTGAGGTATGATAGTCCCCTTGGAATAAATCTCTTTAACGTGTCCGGTATCATCAAGAATGAGAACAGTATCAGTTATTGAATGAACGAGAAGACGATACCGCTGCTCACTCTCCTTCAACGCCGCTTCGGCCTGTCGTTTTCGTAATCGTTCCTGTGCCTCATCGATCTCACGAATGATGGCTGGTGGGAGCCGCGCGAGATTTTCTTTCAGGATATAGTCATGAACACCCCGACGCATCAATTTCACTGCGACCTCGTCAGGAATAGTTCCGGACACTAAGATGAAGGGGATATCCAGACCGTGGGACTTGATTATTTCAAAAGCATAGTCCGCTGAAAAACCGGGCATCATATAATCACAGAGGATCACATCCCATGAACCATCATCAAGAGCAGCGGATAACGCATCTGCATCTGCGACTCGGAATATCTCTGGATCTAGACCCCCCTTTTTCAGATTGCGCTCAATAAGTAAAGCATCATCTTCCGAGTCCTCGATAAGCAAGACACGTATCGAACGCACTCTCATGTCCCTCCAGTGGGGGCAATGTTCAGTAATACCCAAAAGAGCCCCAAAGTTCTGACACTGTCAACAAATTGATTGAAATCAACTGGTTTTCTCACAAAACTGTTGGCGCCCAAGTCGTAGCTCTTGAGAACATCCTGCTCCTCAGCAGAAGAAGTGAGCATTACAACAGGAAGAAGTCGCAGGGCCTCGTCGGATCGCAATTCGCGCAAGAATTCGAGTCCGTTCATCCTAGGCATATTGAGATCGAGAAGTATCACTACAGGGAGTGCGTTAGAATCCCGATCCTTAAACGGACCCTCACATCGAAGATACTGTAATGCTTCGATCCCATCGCCCACTACAACAATATCATTTAGGATATTTGCCTTCTTCAGTGCACGCTGTGTCAAAATGACATCATCTTCATTGTCCTCAACAAGTAGAATCACCTTTGTTTTATCCACTTTGGCTCGCCCCCTTTGGAATTGTGAAATAGAAAGTTGCGCCTTTACCAATTTCGGCTTCAGCCCATATCCTACCACCGTGCTTTTCAATCAATCGTTTTACTGTGGCTAGACCGATACCATACCCCTCGAAGTCCTCCGAACGGTGTAATCGTTGAAATGGTTGGAATAATTTTGCGGAGAGATGCATATCAAACCCTGCACCATTATCACGGACTAAAAATACTTGTTCGTTGTCAATAATCTGCGAAGAGAATTCAATTCGCGCATTGGATGTCTTGCTAGTAAACTTCCAAGCATTTGACAAAAGATTTTGAAGAACAATTCTGAATGCCCGTTCATCACACCATGCAAGCAGGTTCTTCTGGATAGTGAAACGAACTTTCCGTTTAGGCTCCTGCGCTCTTAAATCGTCAATAATTTCTGTTGCAATAGCACTCAAATCAATAACCTTACGATCCAAGGTCCGCCGAGTTATTCGTGATAGCTTGAGCAGGTCATCAATCAGTCGCGCCATTCGATTAGACGCCTTGACAATTCGGGCCAAAAAATCAGTGCCCTCATCATCAAGAGACTCTCGATGGTCTTCAAGAAGAGCCTGACTGAATCCGATAATACTTCGAAGTGGCGCCCGCAGATCATGAGACACAGAATAGACAAAGGCCTCCAATTCCTTATTTGTGGCCTGAAGCTCTGCTGTTCGAGCATCGACTAAACGCGAGAGGTCCTCGTTCAGACGCCTGACTTCATCCTCCGCACGTTTGATGTCAGTAACGTCCGTACTAATCATCAGAATCTCCTTAGGCGTTGTCCCATGAAAAATTGGTGCTGCTGTGATACGATACCATTTTGTTGAACCATCGCTCGCATCAGTGTAGGAACTAAGAAAGACCAAGGTCGCACCCGTCTGTTCGATCTCGGTGATCACAGTAATGATCGTATCCGCAATGTCTGAGGGAAGCGTGTCTGTGACCTTTTTGCTAATGAGTTCTGCTGGCTCAAGACCCATAAATCGTCGATTGACAAATTGGAACCGGCCTTCGAAGTCGAGAGTTGCAATCACATTTGGTGCATTCTCTACAAGGGAGCGCCACGTCTCTTCAGAGGCACGTAGATTATCTTGGACCTTGATCTGCTCAGTGACATCAACAAGAACCGCAATGGTGCCATCAATCTTCCCAGATTGATCACGAGAAGGAATTGCTGATACTCGAATAACTCGATAACTACCGTCCTTATGACGCAGTCTAAGAAGATAAGTTGAAGTCTTACCCTGCCTCCGCTTTTTAGACTCCATAGTGACAAGTTCGAGATCGTCAGGTTTCACGTAATCAAAGACACTAGTCCCAATCATTTCCTCAGGAGTGTAACCTAGCATGTCGGCAAATGCTTTATTCACCAATACAAAATGATTGTCAAAATCAGTAGAACCAATTCCCTCAGGCATCTCAAGAATGAGAGATCGGAATTTTTGCTCAGAACGTTGTAGTGCCTCTAATGACTTAGCCCGCTCGATAACGGTCGCAATCATTCCTGAGAGAGTCTTAAAGAACAGAAAGTCCTCTTCAAGATGACGGATGGGTTTTGATGAAGTGAAGGAGATCACTCCAAGAAGCAAGCCTGTACTATCAACTATTGGAAGGATAACCATAGCACGCAAATCGAGATTGCCGATTTTGCTCCGATACTTGGAATAAGGCTCGCAGGAGCGAATATCTGAACACACTATAGGTTCGCGGGTGAGAGCCGCACGGGCTACAAGATAGTGACGAGCTGTTTCAGGGGTCAGATGAAGAGTTAGGGGGAAATCTTGTGGATCGACTCCTACAAGAGCAGTATAGCTCAGAACATTATCTTCTGGATTGTACAGACCTATGACCCCCACAGAAAATCCTAGTGCATGTGAGAGTGTATCTAGTAGTTTCTTTGTGATTGACGCAGGTGTGAGCTTCTCTTCGATGGCCACCTCGGCCACTGTACGAAAAGCGGAGCGCTCACGTTTGAGCACCATTTCGATCCTAAGTTGCTCTGTTACATCTACACCGGAACTGAGGATGCCATTGATATTCCCTTCCGCATCAAAGGTCACCGTCGTTCGCCAGCGAATTATCCGTTCTTCGCCATCTGTTGTGATAACGGGGCGGAGAACTCCATCAATTTTTTTTATCTCGCCACGAACCAGTTTCTGAAATCGTTCACGCACAATTTTACGCTCTCGTTCAGGTACGAATTCAAACCAAGATGTGCCAACCAGCTCTTCCGGGGTCTTTCCGAGGAGCTCAGAACCCTCACGATTAATCAGTATGATCGTCCCATTTACATCAAGTGCAATCAGAAAGACCTGTGACAACTCAAAGTACATCTTAATCCGATCACGCTCTGCACGCAGAGCCTCCTGGGAGTTCCGAAGAGTCTTCAATGCCTCCTCTCGCTCACTAACATCCAAAGCACTGAACAGAATTCCATCGGCCTTGCCCTCTTCAGTGACTAGCTTGACATAGGTCACAAGAGCTGGAAAAGTGGAACCATCTTTTCTTCGCAGCAGAAGATCAATATTCCGAAGCATGCCTTCTCGACCCAGCAATTGCGCCCTTGCATCCACCTCTTCTCGAGATGTGTTTCGTGCAAAAAGACTGTATAATGGTAATCCTTTCAATTCACCCTCAGTGTATCCAAGAGCCTCAATGGCAGCACGATTGCATCTCTGAATTTCCATTTGTTCATCGGCTATCAAGATCATGGACGGTATGGTATTGATTATGCGATCAAGATATGAAGCAATGCGTTTGTATTCCGCCTCTACATGTTTTAGGTCATCAATGTCCAGAAGTAGACCGACCAATTTCAGCGGACGACCATCGGAGTCACGCTCAAGTATCTGAGCATTTCCCCTGACCCATCGCCACTCATTCCCACCCGTCAGAAGCCTGAACTCTACCTGAAATTCGGATGTCTTACCAGAGAGATATTCATTCATCGCCTGCTCAATGCGAGTCACATCTTCAACATGAATTATTTGAATTAATCGCCCAAACTCGGTGACACGCTCTTGCATATCAATATTAAATATATCACTGAATCGCGAATCGATTTCCAACGAGTTGCTTTGAAGATCCCAACTCCAGAGAGCAGCCTGGGCGGTCTTGAAGGCGAATGCAAGAGATCCTTCGAACTTGTCAACACTTAGAGAGACACGTTCACTAGTAAATGTGTTGACTTGAACCAAGTATCGAACAGTAGGAGTATCCGCTATTGCCCGGATCACGACGCTAAACTGTACTGTTGTATCATCCCTCTTATTGACAATAATCGTAGTGCCCACAGATGTCTCAAAATCACTGCGATGCAGGCCATCAAAGAGCTCGGTAAGAGGACGACCAATAGCATCCTCCCCCACAATATGCCTGCTGAAAGCATTGGCATAGAGAACATTTAGATTCGAGTCTAAGAAGATGATTCCTGTGTCAATTGACTCGAGTGCTGCCTCGAGAGATTTTGTGTCAATTTGCGTCGCATCTCTCATGGAACTAGACAACCAGAGTGTTAGTAAAACAAAAAGGGCATATATAATATCTTTGAACATACACCAAATAAATCACTAATTGTTGTCATAGGAGAAAGGATAAACAACTGTTCTACCACTTGCAATTTGTCACAGACTCATTTTACGTCACTTGATGAGAAATAAAAATGGACCACACAGCCGAGTGAAGCTGTGTGGCGTGAAGAGTGGTAAGAAACTACTCATCAGGTTCCTCGGAAGATTGAGGGAGGGGTGGGAGATCGCTGGCAGCCCCGCTTAGAGGTTCGTCCGAGGACGCATGCTCTTTTGCAAGTGCTTCAAAGTCCGGATCGAGATCCACCTTCACGAGCACCAGTATTGCAAGCAGGATGAATATGGCCGCGACTGGTCCCCAGTACTGATAGCCAATGGTCACATACTTGCCGGGTGTACCGATCACCTCTAGCACTTTAGGTAGATCGAGAATATACCCCATTATCAGTGCAGATAATGCTTGACAGATATTAAGGGGAATTGCTGGAAATCCTGTATAGACACCTGCACGGCCTTCACCTGTGATCAGTTCATCTTTATGCGCAAAGTCAGCATAGATGATATACGGGAAGAGGAAGTACCCCGCGATTGCAGCGGCCAAGAGCGCAATCAATATGAATCCCGCAGTCTTGCTAGCCACAAAGAGCGTGAAGGGGAGAACCGCGACTGCCAGACCCATTGCTGCCTGTAAGGTGTATCGTTTTCCGAAACGCCGGATTCCCCACATCCAGACCAGAAAGAACGAGAACACTACGACCAGCAGCTCGACACCGAAGATGACCAGATCGGTAAGATTGAAAGCAAGAAAGTCATTTACGTACGGGAATGCCATTGAAGAGACCATGGCAAAGCCAATGGACAATAGGCCCTGTGCGACGAGCCAGCCAACAAAGTCACGATTACGTAGAACGATACCCAGTTCCTTTCGCATGCTTGGCTGTGGAATGAATTTCCCTTCCTTGTGAAGACCGATGAGTGGAGGAAGGAAGCCAACGATCTCAATGATCATCATGATAATGATGATGTCGAGAATAATTGGTGGCAATCCCCAACCGATAGAAAGACCGGCAAGCAATGAAGTGACAAGAGTTCCTATGATAAAGGCAAGAAAGTTGGCCACATTCTGCCAACTTGATACAGAGGGTCGCTCCTCGGGCTCGGTCAGCTCAGGCATCCACGACTGGAACGGCGTGGTCACCATGCCATAAAATACCTTGAACATACTTAGAGTGAGCGTGGCATAGATAAAGAGACCAATAGTGTCGCTGGGGTTAATGAACCAACTTGGAGTAAACACAAAAAGGAACGAGAGTGCCATCAATGGTGCACCGATAATCACATACGGTTTTCTCCGTCCGAACCGTTCCGTGGGCGTACGATCACTTAGATACCCAAATCCAAATTGGATAATTGCGATGACAATGTAACTAATGGCCAGCGAGATCCCAGTATAGATGCCTGGTAGATCATTCAGTGAATAATAGAAAAGAGCAGTAGCAAGAGAGATAAAGTCCAGCATCATGCTCGGACCAAGTCGGGCCATTCCGAAGTAGATCTTCTGGAATCGTGTAAGCATGAGGTATTGCCTTCTTGATAACAGTGGGAAGTCGATTCGCAAACCATATCTTAAATTGTTCTGAAACTAGTAGATTAATAAAATAGTATTATTTTTCTAATTTATCCAATAGTAATCCGCATGGCGGCCACGGATGCGAACAAATAGAATGTACAATATTCTCCATTAAACAATCATTCGTATAAGTGACTATATAGGCATAATATTTATCCGCCGCCCATATCAAATAAAAAGTGAGTTGAATTATTGGAGTGCAATTAGTGACCGGTAGCGAAAACAACAACGTACCGTTAAGGAAAGTGATTCTTGTGGGATCTGGCGCAGTCGGCAAGACGACACTTGCGACACGTCTGATAACTGGGGCGTATGTCGAAACCACAATGACAGTGGGACTTAATGTTGACACATGGACTGTAGAGGATTCTACCAAGAAGACCTCCATTAAGATAGTGTCGTTTGATCTGGGAGGCCAAGAGCAATTCAGATTTTTTCAGCAAGAACTTGTCAAGGGGGCGCAATTTGCAATAATAGTGTTTGATGTTTCCAGATACGAATCATTTCTTGAGCTCGAAGAGTGGATGGAATTCGTACAAGATATCCCTGAGAACTGTAGGGTATTAGTTGCCAACAAGGCGGATATTTCCAGCATTGTTTCTGAAGAGGACATCCAAGAATTTTCAAAAAAATACAACCTCCCCGTAATCCGGACCAGTTGCGTGACCGGGAAAGGTATTAAGGAACTTGAGAATATCCTTTGGGAATCACTTAAAGGAAACGGTGTCTGTGGCAATACGTAAAGGTCTGATCATTGGGGTGAATTGCTCATGGTGCTAATTCATGTGGACTGCCCAGTCTGCTCAAAGAATGTGGAAATCAAAATTGACGAGGAGAAGATTCAGAGCTCGATTCGCAATCCAGTCCCAATCGTATTCACACACGGAAGCCCTGAACACGCTCTCACCGTGTTTATAGACAAGGAGTACCATGTTCGAGCAGTGAGCGGTGCAAACATAGTACAAAGAATCGCTGAAACTCGGGCAAAACAAAAGCCTCTCACAAGAAGGTACGTGCCAGTCCCAAAGACGCAAATTCCTAATCTGAAAGGACTCGATCCAGTGCAACTGAAAATTCTTGCTCTCGCAGATGGCAGTACAAGCGTCGAGGAGCTAGCGAGCATATTGGGGGTCCCAGCAATGAGAGTGAAGATTGTCTGTGAACAACTGGTCAGACTTAAAAAATTAGATAAAATCAAAGTGGTGATGGAATAATGGTGAAGAATTGGTTGATCATCCAAGGATCAAAATTAAAGAAGTACACATCAGAAAAGGTCCTCTCATTGACGATTACAAAACTCAATGAACTTCTTATTGAAAATTTGACGGAGATGGCTGGAGAAGAAGAAACCATCCAGAGAGTGTTTAAAGGTGGAATGAAGCTAGGAAATGAATTCATGATGGAACTCTCAGCACATCTCATTAACGACATTGAAACCGTGCCAGCATATGGTGAGGCGGCATGGCTCCTGTTTGCCGGGAAGGCACCAACATGGCAAAAGTGGGAGAAGACAGAATTCGATGGTCATAAGGTATGGATCTACCGCTGGGCTGATGACGACTGTCCGTTCTGCAGAAATATTCAGTTTCCAAAAAAGTTCTGTGCATTTCCAGCAGGAGCGTTTCAAGGAGCGGCCCAGACATGGTCGGCCCTAATGAACGATGGAGCATATCATGTTCTTAGTAGGGAAGTAAAATGCAAGGCACAAGGCGCCGATGCCTGTGAATACGTCCTCGTGTTGGTAAAAAAAGAAACCCCACTGGAAGTGCTCAAGGAGCATATGCCTGAACTCTTTGAGGATCTCCAGCTGGGATTTGTAGACTACTAACCACGTAACGATTTGAGAACAGATAATGGGGCGCGTCTGAAGATCTTGGATGTTGCAGCCTTGTAGGTTTCAAGACCAAGAATCATCCTTGAGGCGGCATCCCGCGTCTGTTCATCAGCACCCATGAGCCGTACCACGAGTTCCATTCTGCGAAGCGATTTGTAGATCATATTGGCAAGTGGGAGACCGTGATTAATCATATCATCACCGAAGATCTCCATCCATCGTTGAGTGTAAGAACTGACAATGTCCTGCTCCAGATTGCCATCCATATCATCATGGAACGTCTCGGCAGCCTGTTGCCCTGAGACAATACCGTAGTAAATACCCTCACCAGTGACAGGGGAGACAAAACCGCCTGCATCTCCAGCCAGCAAGATATTATCTCGGCCAATCGGGGTGAAGGGCTTTTTGAAAGGTATTGCAGCAGGCTTTCGTGTTGTGCCATCAAAAGACTCGGGTATAATCTTCCGCTCCTTGAGAGTCTTCACAAAATCATCAAAGATTTCAAACTGGTTTCTATCCGGATGGGCCTCATTTCCAAACCCAATTCCCACATTGAGATACCCGCGCTTTGGGAACACCCAACCATAACCACGAGGAACAACTCCAAAGAAGATGTGTATCTCACGACCGGACCCCAAATATACATCAATGAGATCATCATCCATTGGAACTTCACAGCACACAGTACGTGCCATATGGTCGTAGGGCTGGGTGAAGCCAAGTTTCTTCTTATAGGATCGTAGACCTGCACCATCTGCAATAACAACATAGCGCGCATCGAAAGAGAGCCCATTTCTTGACTCAACGGTAACATGATCACCTCGGGATTCAACCGTAGTGACCATGCTCTCTTCGTGAACTTCTGTACCTGCATCAGCAGCGTCCAAGAGAAACTGGTGATCCCATTTCGTTCGCACGACAAGGTTCACACTCTGCGGCGACTCCCAACGAACACTCTTCAATTTAGGGGAATAGACTACGAGACCCTTGCCTTGCGTATTAATGGCCTTCTTAGCCTTAGGACCAATCAGAGGAAGTGCCTTGTGTGAGAGTGCCCCTCCACAAGACTTGAAGCGTGGGAACTTGGCCTTATCAAGAAGAACAACATCCATTCCTAACCGAGAGGCATGAAATGCGGTGGCGCTTCCAGCAGGGCCTCCACCAATGACAATGACATCTTTCATTGTGATTCGTATAAATTGATGAAGAGCCACTAATATTTCTATAGTCTAGGGGGTCGATGCTGAGGGCACATCTCGCACATCTTGGTCTTCATATTTTGCAGGGTCACTATCAAACTGTTCTTTGCAGTACGGATTGCAGAAGTAATAGCGCTTCCCCTTATAGTCAGAGTAGAGCCCAGCCGTCGCTATATCAACATCCATCTTGCAAATTGGATCGACTGCAACTGCTCGAACGGCAGTCTCAACAGGCACCGCAACATCAATTTTTGTTGGCCTGAATCTGTTGAGAAAGAGAGCATTCGTTACTACGCTCACCGACGAAAGAGCCATTGCAAGTCCGGCCCATTCAGGTCTCAGCGCCCATCCCGTGAAGGGATAGAGAAGCCCTGCGGCAAATGGAAGCAGAATCATGTTATAGATGAGAGCCCAGAAGAAACCTTGTTTGATCTTGGACATGGTCTTGCGACCAAGCTCAATAGCAGTGACCACATCACGTATGTCATCACGTACTAATACAATATCACCGGTCTCGACCGACACATCTGTTCCGGAGCCCAGAGCGATACCCACATCTGACTGAGCGATTGCTGGTGCATCGTTAACTCCGTCACCCACCATCGCAACTCTGCGCCCTTGCTCCTGAAGCTCTACAACCTTAGAGGCCTTGTCCGCAGGCATCACTTCTGCAAGCACATTATCAATACCGATACTACGCGCTATGGCCTGTGCGGTGGTCGCTCGATCACCAGTGATCATCCACACATCGATACCTTCTGATTTCAGAGCATCAACAGCGGCGGCTGACCCGTCCTTCAGTTTATCAGCAATACCCAGCAGACCCAAGGCACGCCCATCCATGGCTGCATAAATCACAGTCTTACCCTGTAACTCAAGCATCGGACCATGAACTTCGAGTTCGGTCGTATCAATCCCCTGAGCTCTAAGATAGTCAACCTTCCCGACAAATAGCAAATGGCCCTCTACAAGTCCACGGACGCCCATTCCAGAGACCGAGTCGAACTCAGTGCATGCTCCAAGTTGAAGATTCAAATCTTCAGCATAGTGGACCACAGCCTCGGCCAGCGGATGCTCACTATTCTTTTCCACAGCCGCAACCATGCGTATCAGTTCATCATCAGAGGTCTCGCGCGCAGCGATAACATCTGTGACAGTAGGATGGCCGATGGTCAACGTTCCGGTCTTATCAAAGACGACTGTATCGATCAATGGGACTGATTCCAGCGCCTCACCATTTTTGATCAGCACACCATATTGTGCACCCTTACCGAGCCCAACCATAATAGCGGTAGGTGTGGCAAGTCCTAACGCGCAGGGACAGGCTGCTACTAGGACTGCTATCATAAAGCTCAGAGAGTGTGTCCAATGTGCGCTTCCAAAGACCAACCATACAATAAATGTCAGTGCAGCGATAGAGATCACAAATGGCGTGAAGACCTCAGCAATCGCATCAGCCTTCCGCTGAATTGGTGGCTTGCTGGTCTGGGCTGACTCTACAAGCTTGACGATCTGTGAGAGAACCGTATCTTGCCCGACCTTCTCGGCACGGACTCTGAGCATTCCATTCTTGTTGATGGTCGCACCTATGACACTATCGCCGGGTCTCTTTTTCACAGGGAGAGGTTCACCGGTCACCATAGACTCATCAACGGTAGATCGACCATCGATGACAGTACCATCAACTGGAATCTTATCACCGGGTTTTACAAGGACCACATCACCAACTTCCACATCCTCAATGGGGATGACAAGCTCCTCTCCGTCACGCACTACAATTGCAACCTTGGCTTGAAGATCCATCAAGGCCCGGATCGCATTGGATGTTCGACCCTTCGCAATCGCTTCCAGTGATCGGCCCAAGAGTATGAACGTGATGAGGAGTGCAGAGGTGTCATAAAAGCTCGCATACTCGGTCAGAATGAAGGTCGTGGCGACTGAGTAGAAGTATGCTGCGCTGGTGCCGAGCATAATGAGCGTGTCCATGTTCATCTTTCCATGACGCATGACACGAAGACTGGACCTGTAAAACGGATATGCCGCAATGAACTGAATAGGCGTGGCAAGAAGGAACATGATAACATCAGGCGATACCCCGACAGGGAGCAGCGGGGTCAAGACACCAAATGCGATCAATACAATAGGAATCGTCAGAATGGTGGAGAATACAAGAAGACGTGTATAGTATTTTATCTCGCGAGTTCGTGATAACGCCTCACGGTCACCCGATTCACTCTCCGTGGTTGCATCAAATCCAAGCTCTCTGAGTCGTCGCCTGAGCATGGTGAAAGTGACAAGATCGTCATCATACTCAACAATGAGACGAGAAAGTTCCGTAAAACCTCTCGCAGTAATTACGCCCTTGATCCGCTCCACGTCGGTCTCAATCATTTTCCAATCCGACTCTTTTGGAGAGGGAGTTACTGTCAGGGCCATCGTCGGCCGCCGAGGCCGATAGCCTGTTGCCTCAACAGCCTCTTCCAGATCTTCACGCTTGACCTTACTCGCATCATACTCTACTACTGCCTTACCATCAAGCAGGCTCACTGTCGCATGAATAACGCCATCCTTATCCAGCAGGGATTTTTCAATCGATGCCACACAAGACGCACAATGCATCCCCTCAATTCGCAGGGACATCCGCTCGGCTCTTTTCGGATCCTTCGTCATTTCTTTCGCTCCTTTAGTTCACAATGGTTAACTTTTGTTATAAAGATGGCGATGTATCCAGCACGATATATTCAATGAGATATATAGCATATAAGACTAACGATGTGAAAAAGTGAAAAAAAGAGGAGGAGGAGGAGGGGCGATCGCCCACTCCAATTACTCCATTGTTGTATAGACGGGCCATTTGCGCCACAGATACGCGAACACCAGTTCGACCCATAGAAGGACGAGGAGGAAGGGAGTTGGATTAACAGTGAAAGGACTACTGCCAAGATTGATGAACGGTGCGATGAGATAGAACCCGAAGAAGAAGAGAGTCCCAAGGAAGAGAACGACAAATAGACGAATAAAGAAGTTCACTCCCTGACTGTGACTCTTCGGCCAATTGTCAAAGAAGAGTGCAACGATAATGACAGCAGCGATCAACCAGTCGGCATAGGCGACATTCCAGATCCCGACAGCACCGACATAGGCAGAATCCCCTGGATCGGGATAGAACATCAGAAAGATTGGAAGGGTCAGACTAAACCCGACCAGTCCGGCCACAAACACCCAGACCAGACCAAGGATCACACAACCGACAAAGGCAATAATTCCGATAAGTGGTTGTCTACCAGCCTTATTCCATGGGGAATACTCAAAGACCATCAAGGTTAGCAGAGAGAAGAAGATAGTCCACTGTGTCCAAGCCATATTAATCCCGTACATGGGAAGGACCCATGAGAGAGGGTCGCCAAGTGTGGCGGCGGGATTTCCGTAGGGGTAGAAGAGGAAATACCAAACGATGAATGTGAGAATGATCCCGACCAAGAATACCCGAGCACCACGGCCCGGCTGCTTCTTATCAAACCAGGGCCAGTACATAGTCCCAGCCAACCACAATACTGCAAAGGAGAAACATGATGCGGACAGAGCACCAAATATGGCCCATCCGACTGCTGTGGCCGTTAGTGGATCAGCAATGCCAAGGGACATTCCGTACATCGCACCGAACATAGTGGCGATATAGAACAATAGGAAAGCCACGATCACATTAACCACTGTTGCTGCTAGGCCCACTTTCCAAGGCGTACGCAGCTTTTGATAGAACGGCCAATTCTCAAACCAGATAGAAAAGAGAACTGACATTAGACCAAAGCCGCCTAATAGGGAACCTAGAAGATTCATACCAGGGATCAGCCAGACTCCAATTGCAATAATAAAAGTCAAGAGGAGTGACACAACACCTGCTATAGGTTGCTTCCAACGTGGGAGAACGACTACCGGAGCTTCATCTACTTCCGGTACGCCCACCTTATCTCCTGCTAATGCCATAGTTTTCACCTCAGGCAAATAGATACGAACTACTAATACAGACATTCTCCTACTTTAATACATCGAAAAGGCTTGAACGGTCATTCAATTTAAAGGCAGATCTGACAGACTGTGAGATGGTGGTAAATCGTGGAGATCCTTGAAGAAAACGGGACTCGCATCGCGTACGAGATAACAGGTGTTGAAGAGGGCCCCCGACTGATTCTGATCCACGGCCTCTTTCTCAACGCGGACTGTTGGAGATATCAACTTGCACATTTTGAGTCCAAGTATCGGATATTGCGATTTGATCTTCATGGCCACGGAAGGTCAATCATTCCCAAAAAGCGGTTCACGATCCGCAACTATGTTGATGACATGAAACTCCTGTTGGAGCACCTGAATTGGACCAGTGACCTGAACATCGTAGGCCACTCACTTGGGGGGATGGTCGCACTTGTGTACGCACTGGAAAATGCCACGCAAGTAAACAAGTTGGTTGCTGCAAGCTCGTACTGCTTTGTGAGCAACGAGGCCATGACTGATGTGTTGGGAAGAGTGAAGGGTAATCCGCTTGACAAATTCGCCTTTGGGATCGGAAAGAGAGGACTCTCACCGTATGATGAAGAGGCATCGAAATGGCTTGCAAAAATGGTGACCGATCACTTGACGACAAAGGATGCACTATATGCAACAGCGGCCTCAGCAGGTTTCAACATCTGTGAGCGGCTACGATCCTTAACAGTACCAACTCTTCTAATTGTTGGAGAGAAAGACATCACGACCCCTGTGTGGGCCTCGGAGATGCTGCACGAGTGGCTACCAAATTCGGAGATAGTCATTGTAAAGGGAGCAGGACACCTCGTCATAGTTGACCATCATGAAGAATTCAACGAGCACGTAGACTCGTTCCTGTCAAAACAATAATAAAAATCTTCTATCTCTGGATATCAAGAAACGATAGGTCGTCCCACTTCTCAATCAACGAGTAGATCGAGTCCATGGAGGCGTTCAGCTCACGCGCAATATCACGAGCAGTCCTCGTTTGAAGAAGATCGGTCATCTCTATCTGAAGATCACGGGCCTCGCGGGTGGCCTGTAAGAAATCAATTCCGCGTGTATTGACACGGTATGCCACCTCTCGGATAAGACCAAAGGGACCTAGTGCCTGAAGCTTGTCAGCATCGAATACCACTCGTGCCTCAAGCGTGTGTGCGCGACCGATCGTAGCTGGTTCGACACATTCGACACAGTGGACCAACTGAAACCGCAGAACCTCATCAATATTGAGAGATTTGAGAAAGGCATCAACAAGGGCGACGTTTTCAGGATGATATTGATGCAACAGAGCACCTAATCTACAAATCTCGACATCTGCGTCTTCTTGTGTGGCAATATAGACTGCGAGCCGGGCGGTCCGGGTTCCATGTTCGGGACCATGCGTGGAATCAAGCTCGGCATATCTCTTGTTTGCAAATTCTTCAATGGATTGAACCTGCATCTCTGTCAGTAGCGTCGCCATAATATCGGCCTCTACATATCGAAGCTATTCCATTAGCATAACAAGGGCCTCTCCATCAAGAACAAGATCCCCATTATGGTTCGTGCAGGTGGTTCCCAAGGTGACACGTCGTTTCTCATCATTCTTTGCAATGACCTCAACCCGCGCAGTGATCGTATCGCCGATTCGGACAGGGCCACGGAATTTCATACTTTGGCTCATGTAGATTGTACCCGGCCCAGGAAGCTGCATTCCAATGACAGCACTGATGTAGGCGGCTGTCAGAATACCATGAGCGATACGGCCACCGAACATTGTTGTCTTTGCCCACTCTTCATTAAAGTGGAGAGGATTATAGTCGCCACTGAGGCTTCCAAATGCGGAGATATCGTCCTCGGTCACAGTATGAACAAGCTCGGCCGAGTCACCAACTTTTAGATCAGAATACTTTGTGATTTTTACATCGGACATAGGAACTCACTCCCAAGACCCCCACTTGATTGTTATGGCGTTCCAAGACCAGCCAATCCCAGCTGCGGTCAACACCACCACATCGCCATCTTTAATCTTGCCTGCGTCCAGACCCTCCTCCAGAGAAACAATCGCATCATTCTGGCCCATGTGACCGTACTCCTCAAAGTATGTAGACTGCGTGTAAGGATCGACTCCCACCTCTTTGGCCACATATTCGAACGCGCTCCGCTTCATACGAATGAGACCCAGATAATCGATATCATCACGTGAATACCCACTCTTAGACAACGAGTCATCAATGACCTGGATAAAGTTCCGCATTGACAGTTTATCGAGGCGCTCCTTCAGACTCGTAGGGTCACGGACATCAAGGTAGTGTAATCGTTTCTCGATCGCCTCGCAACTTATGGGCATGACAGTTCCTCCAGCAGGAACATAGACATCATCTGCAAATTGACCGTCAGAGATCACTGCGCCCTCGAGAACAACATTACGTGGATAGTCAGCACGAAGAATGACCGCAACACCACTGGCTGCAAGGTCGTGCATAAAGCGTGTCCGGATGTTCGTGTAATCGATAAGATCACAATTACGATAGCCACTGGCAATAAGGACTCGTCTGTAGCCTTGCGTCCACATTAACGCCTTTGCAAGCAACATGGCCACGACAAAGGTTCCGCACCGCTGATTCACATCGAAGGCCCAAGCACGTGTAGCCCC
The DNA here is from genome assembly GCA_021498125.1 of Candidatus Thorarchaeota archaeon. Classification (NCBI taxonomy): domain Archaea; kingdom Promethearchaeati; phylum Candidatus Thorarchaeota; species Candidatus Thorarchaeota archaeon. The sequence goes on from JAIZWL010000004.1 coordinate 174,540, forward strand.
AATTTCATGTTGCAGTTTAATTCCATACGTCACCATCGGATGCTCGGCATAGACCTCTCCAGCCCAAATCACAAGATCGATGTCTTGTGCAGGATCGATTCCAGCACGCGCGATTGCGACCTTAGCGGCCTTAACGCCCATCGCTACAGTATGATCATCAGAACCAGGGACTGCCTTGCTCTTGAGACCCATCTTAGTCAGGACTACCTCAAGGGGAGTACCCGATTGCTCAGAGATGTATTCAGCTGTGTGACGTTCAGGAGGGATATATGTGCCGATGGCCTCGATACCAATAGGAACTCGCTCCATGGTACTCACCTCAACTCTCTCTTGAGAATCTTCCCTGCTGCGCTCTTAGGAAGATCGTCACGGAACTCGTATATTTTTGGGATTTTGTAACGTGCCAGCTTGTCTTCGAGATACGAACGAATCTCATCAGCAGTAGCATTCGCTCCAGACTTCAATACGATAATGGCCTTTCCAACCTCCCCCCATTTTTCATCAGGCACACCAATGACAGCCGCCTCAAGAATTGCCGGATGCTTGTAGAGTAGTTCTTCTATCTCAGTGGGATAGACATTTTCACCACCACTGATGAACATGTCTTTGCTGCGGCCAACAATATAGTAGAAGCCTTCCTTGTCCATTCGGGCAAGGTCACCAGTATGAACCCAGCCATCCGGCTCGATCGTCTTTGCGGTCTCTTCAGGCTCGTCCCAATAGCCGGAAAAGATGTGAGGTCCACGAAGCATCAGTTCACCAATCTCTCCAGTCAGAACAGGAGCACCGTCTTCATCTACGATCTTCATGTCACAGTGGAGTACAGGAAAGCCTACAGAGGTCGGTCTCCGACGAATCTCGCTCTCGGGGAGATAGAAATTGTTGGGTCCCACTTCAGTGAGTCCATAACCCATTTTGAAATCCTTACCACGTGCCCAGTAATGTTCCATAATTGCTACGGGACAAGGAGCACCCCCTGAGATGAACACCCGCACCGAACTCAAATCCGTCTTGGAAAATTTGTCGTGCTCTGCAATCATCTGGAACATTGTTGGGACTCCAATCACAATCGAACAGCGTTCTTGTTCAATGATCTTCAATGTCGTGGCCGGATCGAAATCGCCCATAAGAACGGTCCTTGCACCCAAATGATAGAATGGAACAAGTAGCACATTCCAACCGCCAGTATGAAAGAGGGGAAAGAGCAGTGGTTGAACGTCATCAGGTCTAAGACCCCAAGACGTGATAGTGTTCACTGAGTTCCAAAAGACCAGTCGATGGGACAGAATGGCACCTTTTGGAAGACCAGTCGTACCACCTGTAAAGACAATGAGGGCTGGATCATCAAGCTCAATGGTCGGACGCTCAACCTCATCGGATGAGACCTTGGCCATCAGATCTCGAACTGCAGGATTACTACCCAGAGAAGTGCCACCCATAACAAAGAACGTGCGGTCACCCAGACTGTCACGCATCGCATTGAACTGGTCCTCAAGACGTGGGTCATACATGAAGACGAGAGGGTCAGTCTTGTTTGTGAGAAATTCTATCTCACGTGGAGCGAGACGGACATTAAATGGGACCATAATTGCCCCGATCTTGCCGCAGGCCAAGAAGAGGTCTATGTAGTCCATACGATTCTTTGCAAGACCCGCAACACGATCGCCCTTACGAACTCCTGCATCAAGCAATACCCGCGCAAGCTGGTTGGCACGTTGACCCAACTCACCAAAGGTGTATCGTACATCTTCTATTGCATCATATATGGCCTCACGGCGGGGAGTAAGTAGTGCACGCCGGCCAGCCCAGTCACCGATCCAAGTCCAATCTTCATGATCCATGTCAATGGCCTCATGTATTTCTTAGAGGTTAATAATATCGACCACACGGATGAATCTTACTCTTGAAGATAATGTGTATTGGGAATTAACCGATGAAGATCTCGCTCTTGTCATCTTCAGCGTCGGCCATCATCTGCAAGATCTTCTCGAAGGCCTCATGAATATTCTCACCAGTCTTTGCAGAGGTCTCGATGAACACCGCAGGAATCTCCAATTTTTTAATGAAATAATCGGCGAATTGCTGCCCTTCTTTAGAACTCACCTGTTGATCAGGGGGCACAGTTCCACGGAGATCAATCTTGTTTCCGATAATAATTGTGGGCGGTAGCCGACCCATATTTCGATAAGCTTCTACAAGCCACTTTGACGCATTATCGAATGTCTCTCGATCGATGACCGAATATACGAGGAGGATACCATTTGACCCGTGATAGTAATGGCCTCTCACTTTTTCAAAAGTGGGTTGGCCAGCAAGATCCCAGATGACAAATTTGATAATCTCGTCACGAAAGAGAACTTTCTTTGTAGCCAGATCAACTCCAATTGTGGCAAGATGGCCCTCGATAAAATCTTCACCTAGATAGTTACGTCGGATGCTTGTCTTCCCTACTGCCCCATCCCCAATCAATACTGCCTTCAAGACCTTACTGCCATCATCTTGATCTCTCATCTGACCAGTCACTCCCAAGAGGCCACTTCCAAATTGAAGCCCAATTTCAATTGGAGCAGGTATCTTAAATAGATAGACTCTAGATAAGGTTACCGAATTAAAGCGGTTTAACTTTATCGCTAGAGTGCAGGGAGTTATCGGTAGGTTCTGATAGACATTTCCCAATAAATAATAAGAATAATACCACTGCACTATCAATTGTACAACAGGATTACGCCAACAAAGATAAAGAAATTAATTTTTCACCCGCATTATACCGTCAGATGTGACCATCACAACAAACCAAAAAAGGAACCATGTGAGAGCAGCCAGTGGTATAACATGGTCGATCTCATCTTCGGAGACCTAACAGCCACAGATGCAATAATGGCCATCCTGACTGGGATCTTGGGGGGCATCATGCTTGGAGTCGCCTACAAGATGGCGGAGAAGGGAATGCCACACTGGAAACCCAGAAAGCTAGTCCATGTGTCAATGGGGAGCATCATTGGCCTGACCATTGTTGCATATTCAAATCTGAGCGGTCCCACCTTTGCCATTGGAACGTTTCTCACATTCATTCTCTATGCGTGGGCCCACAAGAGCACGCTTGTGTCAGAACTATTAGCGGCAGGAAGCAGGGAGGGAGAAAGTAGAGCCAATACCTTCGTGTCAGGGTTCATGGGGATGATCGCGTTTGCCCTTGCATTCTTGATGTTTCTCTCACAGCCAGCCATATTTGTCGCAGCGATCCTTGGAGTCGCCTGGGCGGACGCAGCAGGAGAGATAGTAGGAAGAATATGGGGTGGACGATTTGTCTCAAGAATCGGAGTAAAATCATTCGAGGGGAGCTGTGGTGTCTTTGTGCTATCAGTACTGGCACAAGTGACGGCTCTATCTCTGTATTCATCAATCTTCATTTTTGGTATCATTCCACAAATCCTAATAATTGCGGGATTAATGACGCTAACGGAGTTCGTGAGTAAGAGGTGGCTTGACAATTTTCTGATACCTCTAGTCACTGCATTTGCGATGTGGCTTCTGCTATTCCCAACCATGCCGCTGTTCTTTGCAACTTAGAGGCGAACTTCCTCCCAGAGACTTGCACGTTCGATTCCAGAATCACCAAGTTCACACACAAGCTTGAGCTCACTAAGTATCGAGGCCCAACCAATATTGTAACCAATTACACTCTCAGGGCTCTTGAAACCGAAATGATGAAGCATGACCAAGGTCTTGTCTTCAACTGGTTCAAAACGGATATTTACGCGGGTCTCCAACTCATCGCCGTAGACCCATGAGAACTCAAGTTCTTTATCAGGATCTATTTTTGTGAAGACAACAGGTCCCTTACCCTCCGCCCACCATGTGTAAATCCCTCCATACCTGGTATCAACGACTGGCCGTTCAACACCTATGAAATGACTGAGTTTCTCGGGATTTGTCCAGACATCGAACGGGAGGGAGGGTGGAGCATTAATCACAACACTCTGTCGGACCTCCAATGGATCGTACATAGTGACCCGCATAGGATGATACTTGGAATAGTCGAACCGCAAAGCGGGAACTCCAAGCTCGACGACTGATCTGAAATTCGCCAAGAGCAATGTCCAGTGCTCAGGAAGATGGAGATTCCGTGCCGATGTGGGAATTGCACCATGCTTGACCTCAATGAGAGTACCAGGAGGGATCTTGGAAAAACGGATCACGACCAAGGTGTCAACGCCCATGATAGACCATGAGAGAAGCATCGAATTGTCTTCTCGAAGTCGTCGGATAGTCCAGTTGCCTTCGATTTCAGCACAGACGGGGGCATTTGGCCCCTGAAAGGTGATCTCTCCACCTTCACGGATGTCTGCGGATATCTCATTTCCCAGCCATTGGAGCATCATAACAGGATCAAGAAAACTCTTCCACACCTCTTCGAGTGGTTTGTATACACGAACTGTCATGCGGATCAGTGGAAGTACTTCGACCTGTCTCTTAGGGTCCATTTATCGGCCTCCCAGCATTAGATAAGAGCCGTTCTTACTTATCAGCATGCCGGATAGGCGGCATTTGAACAGATACGAATAGAAGTAATAAAGCGAATTGAGTCACTAATTACCTACAAATATATCATTAATCTACTTGAGATGCCCCTAATGAGTGAGCAGGACACCTGTACTATATCCAATTACATAGACATGGCCCGGTACGTAATGGATCTGGTAGACATCGGATTTATGCTATTTAGGGATTCAAAATGCCTGTACGCTAATAAGACAGCATTGGAATTTATTAAAAAAGACGACTTCAAAAACAATAATATAAGAACTCTATTTGATGCCCTTCTAAAAGAAGATGTCAATAAAATAATAAATGCCCTGCACGAAAAAAATGGAAACAAAGTGTTTATCCGCGCCCCAAAAGCATCACGTGACAACGTGCTAAGTATTGGATTCAGAATAATAGAGTGTAAAGATGGATTACTTGATGAACTCACGATTGAAGAGGTTATCCCAAATAAGATACTAGAGAATTTTCCTTCAGAGGGTCTCACACCATGGCAAATAATGATGGATTTCATTCATCAGCCAGCAGTACTCTTAGGAATGGATATGAAACTGATTGCAGTCAACCGAACAAGTGCCCAATTTCTGGGAGCGGCAGATCCACAAGAGATCATAGGTGCGGATATTCAAGACATTATCATCAAAGATGATATAGAGAAACTCAAGAGAAGAGCAGAGGAACTAAGTAAAGACGTAATTGGATCCGGCGTTGGCCGATACCATGCAATACGAAAAGATGGAACAATCATACCAGTTGAAATTGCAACATCAGTAATACGAGACAAGGAGAATCGGCCTGTTGCGTTTTTGGCACTGGCACGAGATGTAACAGAAGATGAAAAGGCACGTATCGAATTAGTCAAGAGAGAACAACAACTTAGAAATATTTTCAATACATATCCGCAGCCAGCATATATGTTAGAAAAACAAGGTGATAGAATAATTCTCGTCACAACCAACAATAAGATCCGTGAACTAACAGAGGGGGATATTACAAAATATATCGGACGCCCATTAGAGGAGCTCTTCCCAGAGGATTCGGGAATTCCCAGTTTAGTTCAGAGTGTCATGGAAACGGGAATCCAACAACAAAAAGAATCTCTTTTTATCCATAGAGATTCCGGGCGACACATTAACATCATCGCAAGCTGTGCTAAAGCCGATAAGGACCTGGTCATTCTTATTACAACAGACATCTCAGCGATTAGAAAAAGTCAAGAGCAAGTCAGAAAGAGCGAACGAGAAAAAACAATCATACTTGGTTCTCTTTCCGAACAAGTGATCTATTTCACAGGACCTGACCTAAAGATTGCCTGGGCAAACAGGGCCGCTGCGGAAGACGTCGGCCTATCGGAAGAGGAGGTCATCGGCGAGCGTTGTTATGAGCTCTGGACCAATAGGGATGAACCATGTGTAGGGTGCCCGGTGTTAGAGGTATATCGGACCAAACAGAGGTACAAAGGGGAGATGACAGGTTCACGTAATCGCATATTCCAGGTAATAGTAAGTCCAATCTTAGACGAGAAGGAGAATATCACTGGTGTAGTAGAAGTGGCACGTGATGTAACGGAAGAACGAGTGGCGCTTCGCCTCTTGGAGGAGGCCAGACAGAATTTACAGTTGCTCAATGATCTCCTCACTCATGATCTTAATAATATATACCAGGGCGTGCTCATCGGCTTAGAGTTGTTAAGAGAGTCAACAGAGCAAAGTCCCACAGCATCAGAACAGCTTGAAATAATCATGTCACAGATTGAGAGAAGCATCGAACTCATACGTAAAGTCCAGAAACTCAACCAGATAGATCGAGTTCCTAAAGATCTTCGGAGTGTCCACGTAATTGCAATCATTGACAAAGTGGTTGAGGCAATAAAGCAAGATTTTCCAGACAGGACTGTCAAATTGGATGTGAAAAGACCAAGGGTATGCCCGACCGTAAAGGGAGACGAGTTTCTTTTTGATGCAATTTTCAATCTTGTACATAATGCGGTAAAATTCTCCGATGATGAACCAGTTCGTGTCGACATTAAAATTACACATATGACATCACAACAACAAGTTGAGATCATAATAGATGACTTCGGACCAGGCATAGACGAGGCCACTAAAGCGATACTGTTCAAAGAGCGAGTATTGGGGGCCAAAGGCGGAAGTGGTATCGGACTGACCTTAGTCAAACGGATTATAGAGCGATATGGTGGACATGTCTCGGTAGGGGATCGTATAGAGGGAAAATGGGAAAAGGGATCGCGTTTCAAATTAGTCCTACCGACTGCGTGAGCCTATCGATACGTCATGTGTTCGTGTCAATTGCAGATTGCACGGGATGATATTTTAGACGAATAGCATACTATATAGGTTAACACTAAAATTGCATATTAGACATAGGAGTATATTGTTACACAGAAGCCTACATTCGACCCTCACGGAGGTCACTTGATAGATGAGTGAAGATGGCCATCGACAATCTTTAGGAAACACCGGTATTCCGTATCAGGCAATTGTCGATACAATGAATGATGCATTGATAGTACTCGATGAGAACGATGTGATCACCTATGCCAATCATAGTTTTATGGAACTTATAGGGTATAGACTCTCAGAGATCGTAGGACATCATATTACCGATTTTGTGAGCGAGAAGGAAGCAGAAAAAGTACAGAAAAACAACGTGCTTCGACGGAAGGGGCTATCTTCACAGTATCAGCTGGACTGGACTCATTGGACGGGCGATCGAGTTCATACTATAATATCCGCGACCCCCATACTTGATGCGGAGGGGAATTACAGCGGATCTTTTGCTGTTGTCACCGATATCACATCATATCGGATAGAACAAGAGAAACGAATCCGAAATGAGCGCAGATTTAGACTCTTGTTAGAGAGCATGAACGAGGCAGTGGCCTTCATTTCTACGAAATTCATACTTGAATATGGAAACCAGCGATTATTCGATCTCCTTGGATATCCACGAGAAGAGGCATTAGGCAAGTCGATATATGAGTTCATTGACTCCACCGAATACGATGGCGCACGAAACTTCTTGGAAAATCCTGAGAGAGAATTACGAAGCTATGAGCTTTTAATAATAACTAAAAACAAGGAGCGGATTCATACTCTAGTGACACCAAGACCCATAATAAATGAACAAGGGGAACAGGTCGGATTTTTAGGCGTACTGTTAGACGTAAGTGAACTCAAATTAAAATCACAACAACTCGAAGAAACAGAAGCAAGGTATGAAATATTGTTTGAAGAGATGCCCGTAGGGCTGATCTCGATTGACCAGGAGGGAGGCGTCATCAATGCAAACAGACGAGCTGTTGACATTTTAGGTGCGCCATCATTAGAGGAACTAAAGAGTGTAAACTTTCTCACTGGAAAGACCCCCAAAGAATTAGGAGTTGCCGAGGCACTCATAGAGTGCCAGAGAAAAAAAGAACCAGTCACACGTGAGATTGAGTATCATACACGCTGGGGGCAAAAAGGGTATGGCCGATACCGCCTTCACCCCAGACTCGACAATGAGGGAAAAATCATCGAGATCCTTGGCGTCTTTGACGACATAACAGAACGACGAGAGATGGAAGAGGCACTTAGGGAATCTGAGGCGAATTATAGAAACCTAGCAGAAAACTCGCTTCAGGGAATATCAATTATTCAGGATCAGAAATATGTGTTTGTCAATCAGGCATTTGCGGATATTGTTGGAAGATCATGTAAAGAGATCTACAAGCTAGGGCCGAAGGCATGGGAGTTTGTGCACCCTGATGATAGAGAGTATCTTATGGAACTCGCAGACAAAAGACGACAGGGCGATGATATTTCTCTTACCTATAAATACAGATTTGTGAGACCAGATGGAGAAGTGCGATGGGTCGAGGCATTTGCAAAGTATATTGACTACAATGGGAAACTGGCCCTTCAGATAGTAGTTATTGACATTACCGACAGAGAAAAGGCTCAGGCAGAATTACGCGAATCACAAGAGATGCTTCAATTAGTTCTTAAGACAATCCCTCAGAGCGTGTTCTGGAAGGACACAAATTCCGTCTATCTGGGCTGTAATGACGCATTCGCCAGACTCGCAGGATTATCATCCCCAGAAGAAGTAGTAGGGAAGACAGATTATGATCTACCTTGGTTAAAAGAAGAGTCCGAGAGTTATATCGCACTCGATAAGCAGGTCATAGAAACTGGAGAGAGCATCTTTGGGCTTGTGGAGCAACTACACACAGCAGATGGGCAAGTGGTCTGGTCCGAGACCACAAAAGTGCCATTATACGATACACAGGGAAACATCATCGGAGTTCTTGGCACTCTGCATGATGTGACTGAACGCCAAGAGAAAGAGGAGGCAATTCAGCACTCCGAGCAGAAATATCGTACACTGGCCGAGAGTAGCCTGCAGGGTCTTGCAATTATCACAAGAGAAGGAGTGCGGTATGCAAACACAGCCCTATGGAAATTACTAGGGATTCCCGAAGACAGTGCAGAGATACCGCTCATTCGTCCTGAGAGGTTTGTTCATCCAGAGGACAGAGAGAGAGTGGCAAATATCATTATAGCAAAAATCGAGCGACGGCCTGCTGCGAATAACCTTGAGTTCAGAATTATTGACCAGAGTGGAAACATTCGCTGGGTCGAGGGATTTGCAAGCTCCATGGAGTTTGAGAGCGAACCCGCAGCGCAACTTGTTCTCATAGATATTACAGATCGGATGGCCGCAGAGCGAGAGGTCAAGTCTGCAAAGGACAGAGCAGAATTATATATAGATATAATGAGCCATGATATCAGAAACCATCTGCAAGTAATCGTCAATAGTGCCACACTGATGAGAACAGCAGCGGACGAGTCCACGAAGGACTCTTTCCTGAATATAATCAATGAGTCAATAATGCGTGTATCGCGGCTCATAGACGAGGTCCGAGCAACGGAAGAACTGGTCAATGCACCCATGAGAAAGCGAGACCTTCGAGAAGCATTGGATCTCTGCATCAAGGCATTATCTCAAAGCAGTAGTACAATCCGATTTCACGAGAATACTGAGGTCACAAAAGCTGAAATCGAAGCGGATAGTTTTCTTGAGCTGCTTATCACAAACATCCTCGTTAATGCAGTCGAACATAATCCCAATGCCCCAAAGAGCGTCTGGGTCCGCCTCTACGAAGAAGGCAATGGGTACGTGATCACGATCGCTGACAATGGCCCAGGAGTATCGGACACCATGAAGGCGAATCTGTTTGATAGATCGCGGCGATTCGGTGGTCTTGGACTTCATCAATCTCAACAGATCGTTGAGAAGTATGGCGGCAAGATAGTAGTGATGGACAGAGTTCCGGGAGACTATACGCAGGGAGCCATGTTCAAAATCTGGATCCCAAAACCCACTGACCTTCAATAGTCAGCACATCACAAAAAAGAAATAGAGACCAGAGTCAAACTCTCAACTCCGGTCTTTTTTTGTTCTTTTTTATAATTATTCCCTTCATGGAGGTTCGGATCCATCAGCCATGTCAGTGTCTAAATAACCGGACACGGGCCCATCGTCGTCGTCTTCTTCCTCTGAAGCGTCGCTAGCATCATCGGACGTAGTCTCTTCAGGAACACCGGTCGCGGAATCTGTGGTCTCGTATGATTCATCTGAAACCTCAGGGACTGATTCGTCACTGAATGGTTCTGGTTCCTCGGTCGGGGTTGAAGCAATTGGCGCTTCCTCTTCAGGAGGCGTAGGACTGACAGGTTCTTCCGAAGGGGTAGGAGCAACAGGTTCGGCCTCTCCCTCAGGAGGCACCTCACTCGGAGCAGGCACGGCCTCTTGCGCCTTGCCAATACGATGAAGGTATAGAGCCTCCATAATCATGGCAATAAATGGAAAGACCATCAACTTGATGATATCAGACAGTGAGGCACCAAAAGCCGGATCTGGTAAAATGATGGGGAAGAGGACATCAGCAAAGTAATAGCCTGACGCCAAAAAGAATGTGAACACCGCAGCAAGATCTGCCGACACTCGTAAGAAGGACTCTGAAGAGCGGCCAGATAATGTGGAACCCACTGAGCTCATTGTATAGATCACAAAGAAGATGGAGATTGCAATACTCACGAGATCGGGAGTAGTATCGACAGGCTTCCCGGCATTATATATGAAATACGCCGAGTAGAAGGAGATGAAAAGTCCAATGAGGGCAAGATTACCGACCGTTACTTTGTTTCTGTGCCGCGCCATGATAAGAGAGTTGATAAAATTAAATAGCGCTGCGAAACCCGCTCCAATGATGATGAGAACGAGGCGGATAGGTGCGGTAAGGAGCTCAGTCAAGTTGGTGACGATAATGAATATCAGAGCGCCAAAGATAACGACATAACAGAGAATATTGCTGAACCCAGCAAGAATCGTGCGCCCCTTTGGAATCTTTGTGGTGTCAACCGTACCGCCATATTTGAGAGCCGTCCGTGTTGAAAAATAGGCCTGAAACATGATCCAGCCTACAAACGCAACCCCAAAGATCAACATCTGGAAAAAGGGCATGAACATCGTTGCCATCATGAAGAGCATAATGATGCTTATTGCAAACCAAGGTATGAACATGATCGCGGAGAGTTTGTAAGAGCCATCACTGGCAACAAAACGCTGCAATCGAATGAGAGTCATGAACGTGGCCAACATAAAAAAGACGGGCCAGACACCACCAGTGATTGCAACGAGAACTACGATCCCAAGTGCATTTCCACCCTGCTGTGAAACATATAATCCAGCTGCACCCACGATGGACGTGATAACGAGACCTATGAAAAAGACAATTGTAAACCAACGAAGTCGTTTGTTCTCAAAAAACAACTTGAGTCCGTTGATAAATGAAGTAAGGATAGGAATCTCCATTGTTACTCCTCCGATTAAGGAACACCATTACAGTGTACTCGTAGGTTATCTATCTTTTGAGAGAGGAAACTGGCTGTAAAAAGGTGATTCAGGAGAAGATTAGAGGGGTGATTAACGAGTGGCTATGCATCTCACCAATCAGCCCCAGGTTAGTTGACAAGTAGATTAGTTGTTGGACTCGAGATGGTAGAGTATCTCAGCCTCGAGTGTGTCCTTCACGTGGGGCTTCTCGATGATCGTTCCAATCTCGTTTCCGTTCTTGTCGAAAATCACTATCCACGGAATGGCATTGGCGTCCCATTCGTTAATCTCGGGAGGGGAGGGGGGAGAAGCCCACTTTTTATCGGGGTTCAAAGGATCGGTCTTTACACTACCAAAGACAATAAACTCCATACCGAGTTGTTCTTCAAGATGACGAAAGACAGGGAGTGCATTCTTACAATCAATGCACCAAGCAGCACTAAAGACGACACAGGCGATATCAGGGTACTCCTTCAATTTCTCAAGAACAGAACCATCCAGTCGGTATGCCTCATATTTCTCAACTATCTCATCTTTAGCCTTACCTGACAGCGTGTCAAAGTATTCACGTACAGACATGCTGCGTGTACGTAGGTCATCAAGGTCAATATTGGTCAGTTTAGTCATAGCAATCACCCATCAGATTGGAAACGCAAGCGTCATAGCATATAATAGCCTTAGCATCAGAGCGATGGGGAGAGAGACCCAATAGATGAAGTCATAAGTGGTTACGAAACATCATAGGTTGGATGTGTGCAGATGTGAGCGTTCCACAATTAGTCACACAGGTCGAACAGGATAAGTGGCGAGCCCTCCTTGCATTTGCAATTGTTGACTTGCTACAAATCGTCTTTGTCTCATTTCTCTATCTTGACACGACATCACTGTTCATTGTTGGATTTGATTTTACACGGACCAATACGTTTGTGTCCGTGACCTTGTTCATTGCGATATCACTTGTACAGGTCATTCTACTGTACTATACTGCGCTGGGGACTCTTGCGAAAGAGAGCATGATGGAACTCTTCCCCCACGCGACTGAAAAGACCAAGTGGTCCTGCAAATATTCGAGAGAGCAGATAGTAAAATGGACGAGGGAGATTGCTCAGCAGAGCCAAATAGAGGTCAAAAAAATATATCTCCTGCAATCACCGATCCCGAACGCCTTCACGTTTAGTCTTCCATTGATAGGTTCAATTGTCGTCATCCATAGTAATCTAATCAACCTCTTGAACCCCGATGAGGTCAAGGCCATAATCTCGCACGAGATCGCACATATTCGCAACAAAGATTCGATTGTTCAGATTCTTGCACGCACACCTGATTTCTTCATCCACATCATCTATCTCTATGTCTACATCAGAATTGGACTCGGGATCATCGATGCACTTCTGGTCACATTTGACCCCATCGCAGTTGCGGCCCGTCTTGTTGCACTAATCATCTTCATCATCATGTCAAGGATATTCATTTCGATTGGAACACGATTTATCCAGAGAGCCAGCCGAGCGGCTGAGCACCTCGCAGACTATCATGCAGCCACTCTTGTTGGGGCAACAGTCACGGTAAATGCGCTGCTCCGACTAGGACAACGTATGGAAGCAATCACAGCCTTGGCAAACGAGATCAAGTGGCTGGCATCACTCAACGACTCCAACATCATGCCGCTGACAGAAACCGAGATGAATAGAACAATACACGCTCTGTCCCAATTAGAACTCGATGATAAGACAGCCCGACGCGAAGCGCCCCGTATCTTTCTTGAAAACCGCTTACGATTACTCAGGGATGTATATGGCCTTAATCTGAGTGATGAACAGATCGAGGATGCTATAGCACCCGCTGTCAAGAAACTAGTTGAACAGCATAGCAAAGCAGAACTGGCAAGTCAGGGTACAACAGTTGATTGGAGAAGAGCCGATCTTGATGGGAATGAACGGCTTGACACAGATGAACTTACACAGCTCGTTGCATTACTCAGAAAAAATCCTTCCAAGCTGATGTTTGACAATGAGGTCGGAAGAAATTTTCTGGTGCTGGATCATCCTGACTTCAGGCAGAGAGTTCTGTTTATTGCTGATGCATTAGGCATTTAATATAACAAGAGAACAGCAATTGCAGAAAGTCAATACTAGAAGGCCATTTATACGGAAACGCCTAATGCATAGAGTGAGATAGAGTCAGTTGGTGCCCGTGAGACAATGAAAGATGCAGATGCTACATTCTTTATTGATCGTGAGCAGAGACGCCTAGAGATTGAAACAGGAGAATTCAAACACTCGTTTCCCCTAAAGCCAATACCAGATGAATTATTTCGTGTGATGCTCCAAGCCACGGACTTCAAAGAAGAATCATTACAAGCCGTAGACGATCTTGTCAATTCTAGAATCTTTGAGGCAGCTGTGGCCACTAGAACATTTTCTGCGGTCTACCCAATCAATCTCGCAATAAAATTGACCTATCCAACATTGTATGATGATTACATCGAAGAGATAATTGACGATTTGGAAGGCCAGCTGCTCTCATTTCAAGGAGTACCCATTGAAAAGACGATAGGGGACAGGCTGAAACTCTTTCGGAATCTGTACTTGGATGAGACTAAAATTGACCCCTATAGGCTTGGGGCTTTTGAGATATTTGGCGAACTCACTTTCAAAAATCTCCTACGCGACTCACGAGCCTCACTATTGTTTCGTTGGTTTAAGGGAAGGAGATCAAAGAGCGTCCAATTAAATTGCATAACCCAGATTGCAGAAGAAAGGTCGCCATTCTATCGATTTATGAGAGTAGTGCGATCAATGTTTGCTACGAGATTTCTTGACCTCTTGGAAGAGAAACGCACCTGTGCATATGAGTTCTGGATCACAGATGCACTGACAAAGGACTTGAGTGATCGACGTGGGTTTCCGCTAATGCCATAGTCGAAACGAGTCCAGTCGATTACTCGTCAATCGGTTCATCGCTGGTGCGTTCAGTTTCCGAGGGGCTCAGACCTCGGAATGGTGTCAACACTATAGCGAAGATCAACAATAGAGCAAAGGCCCAGAACGACCATGATATCGCCAAGGTATAATAGCTGATGTAGGCAGAACCAGATGAGACATGGGTGGGATTGATAATTGAAAAGAACCATGAGAAGAAGGTAGTTGCCAATGCAATAGCGACAGAGAAACCAGTTGTCCGAGCAATGTTTGTGAGTGCACTGACGACGCCCAAGTATTGTTTCGGTGCTGAGGTCATGATGAAATTCCCATTAGCAACTGTAAAGAGCGATAGTCCAGTGGCCATCACAACAATACTCAGCCCCATCAAAATGAGATCTGGTGCCACCAGTCCCAACGCAATAAGTCCCACTAACTGAACCACCAGACCAATCATGGTCTGAGAACGTGCAGTGATACGCTCTGAGAGAAGTCCAGCGAGAGGGCCACTTACCGAGAACACAATTGGCTGAATTGCAAGAAATACTCCAGTCATACTCTGACTAATCCCCAGAGCATCTTGAAACAGAAACGGCAAAAGAAAAGTGACTGGTGCGATTGCCATGAAAGAAAAGAGAGCCGTCACAAGGCTGATAGAAATATGGCGATCCATCATTACTGTGGTAGGAATGATTGGAGAGATGAAACGCTTCTCCCGAACAAACAGGCCTGCAAAGGCAAGGACTGAGATACCTATCAAGAGGAGGAGAAATTCAAGCCCCATCTTCACTCCAAGTGAGGCTGCATAGACAAGGGAGAAGAGAGAGAGGAAAAACAGTCCGGCCCCTATAGTGTCAAAGTGGACTTCGGTTATATGTTCAGTAGAGGGAATGAATAATGTAACAATTGCAAACCCAACAAGGCCAACTGGAAGATTTACAAGAAAGATACTCTCCCAACCAAAGAACTCGGTGAGAATTCCTCCAAGCACGGGACCAAGGCCTAGAGCTGTGGCCAACACCACAGAGTTGAGACCGATGGCCCGGCCCCTGTTCTCAGAAGTTGTAAAGTAAGTGATCAACGCAAGACCTGTAGCAGTCATCATACTCGAACCAAAGGCTTGAAACACACGTGATGCAATTAGTATGATAAGAGATGAAGAGAGGGCACAGGTGAGCGATCCAATAGTAAAGAAGAGAATCCCAAATTTGAAGACACGCGTCTTGCCATAACGGTCGCCCATCTTTCCAGCAAGAGGCATCATTGACGTGAGAACTAGTAGGTACGCAACCGTCACCCATTGGATCTCGGCCATTCCCACACCAAAACTCTCGGCCATCGTCCATAATGAAACGTTTACAATCGAGGAGTCCAGCGCACTAAGAAAGACACCAAAACCTGTAGCCAATACAATCATGTAAGGACCGACTTGCAGGGTGTCCGTTGCGTTACTTGTAGCATCCTCGTTCATGGATCATCACTGACTACTTGCAGCCGAATGAGGTAACAAGGACCAGTCATGCTCAGTTAAGGAGTTTATGGAAACCAATCAATAAAAGAGAGGAGCTTGCCGAGGAGGAAAAAAGATGGCACGATGGAATGACAGTGCCACTCCAAAGTGCCATCAGACCAAATCAGGCTTACAGAGTAAAGGAAACTGCGGGGTTACCATCGAACTCTTGGGGGGTGTCTGCACCACCATAAGGATAGTTAGACAGAGCCCAATCGAAACATTGCTCCATGGTCGTGAATCCTTGACCGACAAGACCAGCCTCAAGGAACCAGTAGGTCCAAGCGCCGTTCTCATAGGATGGTGCATCATAACCATAGCCTGAATCGGTACAGGTAGTTGTCAGATAGAAGTTGGCCGCGTTGGTGTCTGACATGACTTCGTTCATGCCACCAGAGTAGCAGTGATCAAGGAAGATGAAGACCTTACTGACAGCTGGCTCAAAGACCTGCGCCAGCTCGACATCAGTAAATGATCCATCCTCGCCATCACTACCTACTCCATAGTCCCACATGCAGATAGTCTCTCCACCAGTGTAGGTGGTTCCATGACCTGAGCTGGCAAAGACAACAATGTCATCTTCATCAGCAAGTGCAATGAAATCGGCAAGTGCGTTCTTGACATTGTACTCGGTCGCAAGCCCATCCCACTGGGGATAGCTGTTCGAGTTATCCCCGAAGAGCTTGATCGTATAACCAAGCCCACTCAGATAGTTGTACCAATCTGTTGCGTCCTCATCACAATATGACAGATCATTGACTGCCTGATAGTCAGAGATGCCAACGATCACAGCGTATTTGTTCTGACCCGGCGGGGGAGGCGGATCTTCTACGTTGTCCACTGTCACTGTGTTCGTATCGGTACCAGTGAGTCCACCACTGTCTGTAGCAGATGCGGTGATAGTATGAGTCCCATCATCTACAGTAGTCGTATCCCAGGTGTAAGAGTTACCAGTGGTCACGACAACACCATCAATTGATATCGTCGGCACAAGAGTTCCATCTTGTGCGTCTGTGGCCGTTGCGGTAATTGTTACTACACCTTGAACCGTAGCAAGATTTGCTGGCTCAGTGATCGTCACTGTAGGGGCTGTGTTCTGCCAGCGACCGCCACGGTATCCAGCACGAGTGACTGTGACTGGATCACGAACCGTGGCCGCGCTCATTGCGGGGGCTGCCACAAATGCAAAAGCAAAGACGGCAAGCAGCGCAACTCCAAGAAAGGTGTTCCTTCTCAAGTTTGTTCTCCTCGGAAGCTGTGTTCCTTGGGTCTGCGATAATTGCAAACTAACATATAAATCCTCTTTAAATTCGAGTTTTAATGTCCCTTATAAACAGAAATAAATATGACGCTTGTTCGAGAAAAAATCCCCCCACCGCCACTATAATACAGGTATTCACTGACCGAACTTTATAGCACCACGTGGACATGCGCGAATACAGACACCACAACCCGCACATCTCTGCTGGTCAATGACCGCAAAAGGGCCATCCATAGAAATCGCACCCATAGGACAGGCTCTCAAACACACAGCACAACTTGCACATAAGGACTGATCCACATGTGGTCGGGTGGGATCATAGCTGGTTGTTTGAGGTTGCGCTTCGACAGGCTGAGAATCATTAGATACCGAGGACTCGACATCTTGTGACACTTCAGAAGAAGAAGACGGAATATTTTCACCTGAAGAAGAACTTGGACCTGCTGCATGATATCCACCAAAATTATGATCCCGATAAGGTCCACCAAATTGATTGCCCCTATTCATTCTAGAACGACCAAAGCCGCGTCTGCGACCAAGACCACGTCGATTCATGGATTCACCTTCAGTATCTATGTGAAAATGGTTCCCGTATAATAGTTTCGAAATGTCCTAAATTATGAGTGATAAGTTACGAAAAATAACTTAATTGAGAGCACCGAGTCAAACTTACAAATTATGGTCAAATGACAGAGAACAAACGGCTTAAAAGTGGGAGTGTGTTGGGCCACTCTCTCTTCCGAGGTGGTTCTATGGCAACACCAAAGACAAGCGTAGTTGCGATAGGTGGCAACTCATTAATTCGCGATAAGACAAAAAGATCGATTCCTGATCAATATCAAGCCGCGGCCGAAACCAGCAGGCACATCGCTGATATGATTCTTGAGGGCTGGAACATCGTTATCACGTCAGGTAACGGCCCTCAGGTCGGCTCGATTCTCAGACGCTCTGAAATTGCAGCGAACGAGGTACACAAGATTCCTCTAGACTATTGTGGTGCTCAGAGTCAAGGTCAGATAGGATACATGATCGCCCGAGCACTCACGAATGAATTCAAGAAACGGGGGATAGAGAGGACAGTTGCGGGAATCATCACACAGGTCGTTGTTGACAAAAATGATCCGGCATTCAAGAACCCAACCAAGCCCATTGGTACATTCATGGATAAGGATACTGCAATGCAGAGGGCAAAGACACTTGGCTGGGAAGTCGTTGAAGACTCGGGTCGCGGATGGCGGAGAGTCGTTCCATCACCCATTCCACAGAAAATCGTTGAACTGAGCGCCATCAAATCTTTGATTGAGAATGGCATCAGTGTCTATGCAGTTGGTGGTGGTGGAATTCCAGTCATTGAAAAGGAAGATGGATCGGTCGAGGGTGTTGCGGCAGTCATCGACAAAGACTACGCTTCAAGCCTGCTTGCCAGCGACCTGAATGTGGATCTCCTGCTCATCTCCACAGCTGTTGAAAAGGTCTACATCAACTTCGATAAACCCGACCAGAAAGCCATTGATTCGATGACGGTATCCGAAGCCAAACGATACATTGAGGAAAACCAATTCGCTCCTGGAAGTATGCTTCCCAAAATCAAGGCTTGCATTCAGTTCATCGAGCGTGGTGGCGAACTCGCCTTAATCACCGATCCCCCAAACATCACACGTGCACTTCATGGAGAAACAGGTACTCGAATCGTTCCCGATTAACAAGGAATGATAGGTCTTTCACAGAAGACTGTGATACAGTATATGGTGTAATTGGTGGATAGAATAAGGAAGGCTTCTGTTACCGAACTACACGGAGAAAAATTAATTTCTTCAGAAGAAAAAGTCGCTATTGAACAGAGAACTAGAATCAGATGGAGTGACGGATCCGCAATCCTCGAAACAACTGCAAGTCCGGGTCAGGAGAGAGAACTTGCAATTGGACTTCTGACAACAATGGGAATCGCAGTCCCGTA
This sequence comes from Candidatus Thorarchaeota archaeon, assembly GCA_021498125.1. Taxonomy (NCBI): domain Archaea; kingdom Promethearchaeati; phylum Candidatus Thorarchaeota; species Candidatus Thorarchaeota archaeon. The sequence goes on from JAIZWL010000004.1 coordinate 193,637, forward strand.
TGATGCAGTCACAGTGGAGGAGACCGAAGGTATCACTACTATCATAGTGAATCCAACAAAGGTGCATGATATAGAGAACCCAAAAATCGTAGACACCGAGATCAGCTCACAGGACATAGTGAGAGGGGTCTCAAGACTGAGGGATCTTCAGATATTGCTCAAGGAAACTGGTTGTGCTCATGGGGGACTTGTGGTGGAGCAACACGGCCAGAAGTATGCATTCGCTGAAGACATAAGACGTCAGAATGCTCTGAACAAGACCATCGGATCTGCGATCATTCAGGGGATTGGGCTTCACGCCTGTGCGCTGTTTTTCACAGGACGCCTGACATCAGAGGTTGTAGGAATGGCGAAACACGCCGGAATCCCAATGGTCGTATCCCTAGGAGTCACAACTGATGAGGGGATCAGAATTGCACAAGAGGCGAACATGACCTTGGTCGGTTCAGAGGGGAGATGGATCTACCACATTGGGAGCGTGAGAGTCATCCCTTGAGAGGCCTACTGGGAGCCCTCAATCCGCCTCAATGATTTTCGAATCGACTCCACCAGAATCTCGATCTCAGTCATTCTCTTCTCTGCTCTCTGAATCAGCTTGATCTCTTCTCTTTTTGATATCCGTGCCATTGGTCTCACTCCTCCATTTTGAGAACGTCATCAATCTCCTTGAGGGCTTCGTAGATACTATCCATTCTCTCAACTAAATCGGAGAGAGAGTCGACGATGTTCTTATGCCGGTCTATCATCTCGCCATCATCATCAAAGAACAATGTGCTTGAGACCCCCAAGTATACAATTACAATGAGGGCGCCACCAAGTATCGAAAAGAACGAGAATATTCCGACGAGCCAGATGTTCAGATTTTGCGTGGCGGCCAAGTATGCAAGGTATGCGGGGAGACCGAATCCCATACTAATGATCGCAAGACCTGCAAGCCATCTTCCAGTTGACTGTTTCATGTAAATTACCTCTTTGTGCTTTTTCCTTTCTTCCGCGTCTTTGTCGCGGAGTCTGTATCTGCCAACCTAGCAATCAGATCGGCAGTGATCTCAAGTCTGAAGTCTACCAAGGTGAAATATCTTTTCACGTATCTTGTGGACTTGTCAGTACCGACTGCATACTCGCTCTTGACGAGTCCATGCTTTTCCATGTTCTTCAAATGAAGATGAAGAAGAGGGTACGAGACCTTCAACTCACTGCTCAGTTCTTGAATGAACATGGGTCTCTTACTCAGAGCAGCAATAACACGCAATCGAGTGAGGTTCCCGAGAAGGGAGAGGATCTCAGACAGCTCATCTAGTGAGCGTGGAATCTCAATCGGTTTGATTGGTCCATCGTTCTCTGTCATTCAATCCAGCTCCATCTCGGGGTTTAGAAAGCTCCCAAGAGACCTCTGTGTCGGCTCCATTTCATTGTTGCCCTTAGTGACAGAATGCCAATAATGGCAAGCACAGTGCCCGAAATGATCGTACCCAAGAGTAGTGGTGACACCGTAAGAAATGTTGCACCATTCAGAGTCATGTCTTGAATTGCAAGAAAGCCCTGGGTCAGTGGGAGCAAGAGAGAGAACTGCTGAACGTTCGGGGGGAGAGCTGCAAGTGGAAAGAAGATCCCTGTAAGTATGAACAGGATCGGCTGGACAGTATTGACAATTGCATTCGACTGCTTGACAACCAGAGTCACTGCTGCAAACATGAACGCAAACCCAGAAACTCCGTAAATCGTCACTGCAAATGCGATCAGGAGACCCACTGGATCAACAACCGTCAGCTCAAGTCCAAAGACAAGAGTACCCAACGTGAACCCGATGACCATGAGATAGCCAGCAAGAACTAAATCAACAAGGGCATAGCCAACAAGCATAGCGGTCAGATGGGTTGGTGCTGTCAAGGTGGACTCAAGAGTTCCACGGTATTGCTCATTTCTCAAGGCAATCCCTGCACCCCAGAGCGACTGTGAGAGTATCATGAGCAGGAGCACTCCAAGAATCAGAAAACTTGTAAAGTCGAAACCAGCAGAGGTATTCCCAATCCCGAAGCCTCTCCCAATTAGAGAGAACAGAATCATCCAAATGATAGGCTGGATCAGACTGGCCAATAGCCAACCCACGTACCGTTTCTGAATCTTCAGCTCTTTGACAAGAGTAGCCTTCACTACAAGTAACCAATAGCCAACATTATGCATTAGCCGAAACCTCCTCATCATTTTTATCAGTGAGAAAGACAAACGCATCCTCCAAGGACGGTTCACGAACATCCATGCTCAATAGACGAGCTTCAGGGCGAGTGATGACCGCCTCGATGATCCGTTGAAGAGCAGTGTCCTCATCAACCGCACGTAGATTGAGATGGACCACAGAAGGATCTTCATCATCATGTACAGTACTCACAACTGTCAACCCATCGCCAGCAAGATGAGCCAGAATCCGCTCGTCAAGATTCTTAATATCAACATCAATTCTCATTCCACCATTGGCCTGCTTCCTAAGGGCCTCTGGACGGTCAAGTGCGATGATCTTACCATGATTGATGATCGCAATTCTATCAGATAATTCCTCAGCCACATGCATCTCATGTGTCGTGAGTAACACAGTCTTTTCGCCTTCATCGACAAGCTGCTTTTTGATAAAGCTGCGCAGCTCCCTACTTGCCTTTGGATCAAGTCCGACAGTAGGCTCGTCTAGAAGAAGCACCTCGGGGTCGTGAACAAGGCCTCTGGCAATGATTATCCGTTGAGTCATTCCCGCACTGAACTTCTCAATGAGATCATCGGCCCTATCGGTCAGGTTCACAAGATCAAGCAGATACTCGATACGCTTCTCCAATGCATGACCGGAGAGTCCATAGAGATGACCCCAATACCGCAGGTTCTCCCTTGCTGTCAGTTTATTGTAGAGCTGTCGGGGGTTACCACCAGCAACCACGCCGACAATTCGTTTTACTCTCTCGGGTTCAGTGACTGGATCGACTCCGAATACTGACACCCGACCCTTATCCGGAATGAGAAGACCCGCAAGCGATTGAATGGTCGTTGTCTTCCCAGCCCCATTTGGACCAAGTAGACCGAAGACTTCACCTCGTTCAATCTCAAAGCTTAGACCATCTAAGGCTTTGACGTACTTGTATGAGAATCTCGGTGGAAAGAGTCGTTCCCACTTTCTAGAACGATAGACCTTGACCAGTCCATCACAGAGAACTGTTCCTGCACTCATCGTTATCAACTAATCCATATATGGTATATCCATATAAACTATATGGTATATCTCATACAGGTATATGGTTTGATAATAGTTTGATGTATTTATGTGCGCCCGAATGACAGCGTTCCACAGGTGGATCGTAGCCTGACGTGCACTACTTCCAAAAAAAGCGGAAATTATCATCTCAAGCATGAAATATATCTATAATGAAAAATAATATGGTCCTACGGGATATCGACTCACCATTCACTTCATAGATCGTTGAAGAACTATAAGCGTCACATCTGATGATGACGCTAGTAATATTCTATTTTATTACCTCAAAGGCCGAGAGAGGTGTCGCGAGCCGTATCTTCTTGGCCCCGAGCTCTTTAGCCCATTGCCGAAAGTCATCTACATGAAAGTGGCCATAAGCTCCTTCGACCACCTTGATATGAATCTCACAGAACTTGTTTGCACCGGGATAAAAGTTCTCAGTACCAAAGACAATACCACCGGGTTTTGTCACCCGGAGCATCTCTTTCAGGGCGGACTTTGGGTCAGTCCAGTGAAGTACCATAGAGGAGTAGACATAGTCAAAGGTTTCATCCTCAAAGGGGATAGACTCCGCAAACCCGTGTTTGAACTCTGGAGGGAACTTCTCTAGCATCTCCGGGTAATTCGAGTGATTCCCCTTACTACCCAAATGGGTCTTAATCATATTTGGAAACTCATCACGAGCAATTGTAAGAAGGCGATCATTGGGCTCGATTCCAACAATTCGAAACGGAGAACCTTCGTACATATGGCCCCTCGTATAGTAGTAGGTCCAAATAGCGGCTGTGCCCCAACCAGTTCCCGAACCAACATCTAGAAAGGCTCCTGGCTTATTCCAAGCGTTCGTCAGAGCGAAAGCAGTACGCCTGATCTGTTCATAGAGTTGCGATGAGAGAGCGTCATCCCAGTTGAAAAGATTCATCCCGCCAGTGAAAGTGAGAGGCCTTCCTCGCAGTCTGTCGGGAATCGCACGGGCATGATCTTGCCAGAGATCGTCCATTGTCCCCTTGAAGGGAGCGGGAAGCACCCAACCATCTTCAATGTGTTCTTCAGACTGATAGCGGTTCCCGTCAACCTGATGAAGAATACCATCTTCAACCAAGATGCCTAAGAGATAATCAAGAAATTCGGGATCGGAATATCCAAAATGTGAGAGCATATCATCAATAGTCCTTGGACGCAGAAGATATTCAAACCACCCCTCATCACGAAGAACGCGGATCACATTCCCACGATAATATGCATCAACGTCCTTCCGTATCTTACTTACATTAATTCCAACCTTCATTAGTTCTCTCCATGCTCGTGCTTTTGATGCCATAGCCATACCCCCTGTTCTTATCCGAGAAGGCCCCTCCGATTGATGAAGTCCACCATTTCAAAGGCCTCTGTAAGTTCAGACCAGTGACCATCCTCAAGAAAATCAATTAATGAGGACTGGCCCATAAGGAGTGGTCTGAGAAGGACCTTTGCGATCGGCAGTTTGGCACTCACCCGCTCCACAATCTTGGTTATTCGATCAGAGTAAGGTGTAGCGCTGATGGTAAAAATCATCGAGTCCGTAACCAGCCGGTGTAGCGATTCGGGATCCGTCTGAGGATTATCATCAAGCGCGCGTAAAGCGACATTAATCGCACGTTGATTAGTGTAAGCCGCTCCATGATCCTCAAGCAGACCAGTCGCCAGACCCTCAAGAGCTTGAATGATACGGTCGTCCCTGACAGAGGCAAAGACCACTCGCTCCTTTGAGACCCAGATGTGCATATCCATATCTGCAAGGGAGATCACAAGATATCGTTGCTCCGTGTCATAGACTTTTTCAGCCTCTTCCACACGTTCCAGTATGAGGCGGGCTAATTCAGCAGGTTTGAATTCGTCAGGACAGAGATAGGTTTGCACCCAGAAACGTTGGCGATCAACAAGAATCAGAATACGAATGTGCTTGTGGTGAGTCTGTTGGATCTCTTGGCTTGGATGCACCACTAGGTTCTGATGTGCTCCACTCCCGATTGAAGTAAGAGGCTCAACGTATGCATCACGATAGCCTCGAAAGAGACCCTTGTGATCGACAACAATAGCATTGTAATGCCGCTCGTTCTGTGCTTCATGCACTACACGGACAGTAGTCAGCTGCATTCCGAAATAAGAAGTGTGCGAAGTCTTTGATTCGTAAGTTGAGGGGTCATCAATACTAAAGCGCACAGTTTTCCCACAGATCTTACATTTGAACTCGGTCAGGCCACCAGCCTTATCTGTTCTCAGCATCTGCTCATTTTTCCCCCATCAAGTGATCAACAAGCCAACGTCGTAATTCATCAAGTCCCTCACCAGTCACGCAACTTGTCTCAAAATAGCCCTGAATCTGAGGCATGTTTTTGAGCAATATGTCTACTAATTCTTGATCAAAGGAATCAGGAAGATCCACTTTATTTCTAATGAGAAGATACTGTGGTTGCACACCGTGTTGATATGTTAAAGAACCATCATTAATCAGACCCATCCATTTCTCAATATCCATCAGTGATTGTAAATCGTCAGAACTGAACACAAGTAGTACAAGATCCACCCCACCGAATGCAAGTCGTTCCGCATCTCGAAAAGGATGCACTGGTTGGTCAATCTGACCAGCAACGTCTATGACCTGATACGAACCAACGTGATTCTCTTTTGCGAGATCTGACATTTGCAAGGATTCGATCTCGAAAAATAGAGTCCGATGGTACTTGGTCACGGTCTCATCAAGAACACCATGCTTGAGCACGTTCAACAGAGTCGTTTTTCCAACAGCTCCAGAGCCCGCAAGAAGCATCTTCTGAATCTGGCGTCTTTGTTTCATTTGATTCAAGAGAGAGGCGGATTTTGTAGATGCTCTTGTACTAGATATCGGCATATCCATTGTAAACAACTCGCATCATTCCCAATTAGTCCCATGATATTTATGTAAATGACATATATAAGGCTTTTTATAAATCTACTACGACTTCGAAATGTTTGAGGTGGCATGAAGACTGTATCGTTTGTATACAACAGAAAAAAAAGCCGGCTCAGACCCTTCATGAGCCGGAGTATATTTTGGAAAACAGACACTATTTGAGGATCTGAAATACAGAGATGGGTGTGGCTATTCGAATTTCTTTTGCCCCGAGTTCCTTTGCCCATCGTCGAAGATCATCTCTGTGAAAATGACCGAAAGCACCCTGCACCACCTTGAAATGAATCTCTCCAAACTTGTTAGCATCAGGAAAGAAATTCTCAGTACCAAAGACATATCCGCCAGGCTTGGTCACCCTGAACATCTCACGAAGAGCCTCCTTCGGTTGAGTCCAGTGAAGCACCTGTGATGCATAGACATAGTCAAAGGTCTCATCATCAAAGGGAATCGACTCTGCATAACCGTTCTCGAACTCAGGAGGAAATCTCTGTAACATCTGAGTAAAATCGATGTCATCACCAAGATGCCTCCGGAGCATGCTGTGGAATTCTTCTCGCGCAATGTTCAGAAGTCGATCATTAGGTTCAATTCCCACAATCCGTAAGGGCGATCCCTCTTTCATGTGACCCTTCTTGAAATAGTACGCCCAGATAGCGGCGGTGCCATACCCTGTTCCAGCACCGACATCAAGAAAGTAGCCGGGTCTGTTCCATGCACCAGTATATGCAAAGGCACTACGGCGGATCTGTTCATACATATGATTAGAGAGAGCGTCATCCCAGTTGAAGAGATTCATGCCGCCAGTGAACTTTATGTACTTCCCACGCAGTCGATCAGGAATCGCTCGCGCATGATCGGCCCAGAGTTCTTTCATAGTGCCATCAAAACAGGCAGGAAGTGTCCACCCATCCTCAACGTGTCCATTCACACGATACCGAATGCCGTCCTCGTGTATGAGAGTCTTGTCCTCAACCAAGATGTCTAGCAAGTAGGCCAAGAATGCAGAATCCGTGTAACCGAATTGAGTGAGAATTTCAGCGGCCGTCCGTGGTTGAGAGAGGTATTCAAACCACCCCTCATCACGAAGGACACGAATGATATTCCCACGGAAAAACGCATTGATCTGCGTTCTGAGTTTACTCACGTTCAGACCTATCTTCAATAGTTCTTTCCATGCTCGTGCTTTTGATGCCATCCTACAACCTCCATTCCAATTTATCCAAGCAGACCCCTCCGGTTGATAAAGTCCACCATCTCAAAGATTTCTCCGACCTTAGTCCAATTCCCATCTTCTAGAAGATCGAGCAATGATGATTGCCCTGTAAGCAATGGCCTGAGAAAAGCCTTCGCAATCGGGAACCGCTTACTCACTCGTTCGACAATACTATTCACCCGATCTTGAAACGGAGTAGAGGCGATCGTGAAGTTCATTGGGTCGGTGACCAGTCGGCGAAGAGCCTGAGGATCGGGGTCTGGAACATCATCAATAACTCTTAGCGCGATCTCGATTGCACGCTGATTGCTAAAGGGAGAAGTGGGACTGGTCGTCATGAGCCCATCCACCAGTCCTTCTAGAACAGAGAGCTTTGAGGGCGACTGAACTGAGGCAAAAACAATTCGTTCATTCGAGTGCCAGACATGCAGATCCATATCTGCAAGACTGAAGTCAAGTCGCCGTTGTGGTAGTTCGTAAATGCGCTCAGCCTCCTCCACTCGTTCCATAACAAGGCGCGCTAGCTCGGCGGATCTGAATGTCGCCGGACAAAGATATGCCTGTACCCAAAAGTGCTGTCGATCAACAACGATGAGCAGCTTCACGTATTCATGCGGAGTCAAAGAAACACCTTGACTTGGATGCACGACCAGACTCGGCTGTACATCTTTGCTCTCGGAAACAAGAGGCTCGGCGTATGCATCACGATATCCTCTGAAGAGACCTTTCTGATCAATGACAATAGCGTTATGATGCCGCTCGTTTGATATGTCATGCGATACTCGAACGGTCGTCAATTGCATTCCAAAATACTCCCGCTGCGGAGTCTTTGATTCGTAGGTCTCCGGATCATCAATACTGAAGTGAATTGTTGCCCCGCAGATCTTGCATTTGAACTCAGTAGTCAAATCACCAGCTTGGCCCGTCCTCTGCATGAGTCATCCATCCTTTTGTATGTGTTCCACGATCCACCGTCGCAACTCGGCGATACCAGTACCATTCAGGCAACTGGTCTCAAAATAGGCTTGGATCTGTGGCTTGTTCTTGAGAAGTAAATCAACAAGCTCGTGATCAAATGCATCAGGTAGGTCAACCTTGTTTTGTACAAGAACATACATGACCTCACCCTTATCTGCATCTTGCTTTTGCCCCTCGTCAATAAGAGCAATCCACTTCTCGATATCCAGTAATGATTGCAAATCATCCGAACTGAATACCAAAACAATCAGATCAACACCTCCGAAGGCCAGACGGTCAGCATCCCGAAAAGGATGAACAGGCTGAGTCAGCTGACCCGCAACATCAATGACTTGAACGACTCCCACCACATCCCCATCTGAGAGATCATCCATCTTCAATGTGTCGATATTCAAGAACAATGTTCGGTGATACTCCTGCTTTACATCCTCTAGAGTCCCTCGTTTTAGCACGTTCAAGAGGCTCGTCTTTCCAACTGCACCAGAACCAGCAATCAACATTTTTCGGACTCTGTGCCTTCGTTTTATCCGATCTAACAGAGATTTAGTGCCCGTTGATTTGCCAGAGCTTGTCATAGGTATATCCTTCTCAACTACCTGCATCAGTCCCATATCAATGAGATTCCCCATCGGATATATCTAAAACGCAAATATAACTCTTCTCACTTTTATACCATATGATTGAAAATATATTACAGGATTTATTTTATCTAACCAGGACTTCCTCATACTATATGCTCAAAATACTCTCGCTCCAGCATCCAAAGTCATTTATTCACCGCCCAGATGAGATGCTTTGTGAAGATCATGGAGAAATTCTTCAAAGCAAATCGAACTATGTGGGATAGATTTGCCAAGGTTCATTTTCACTCCGAGGCATACAGAACACAAGAGTTCCTCAATGGGGCAACAACATTAAACTCGATTGAGATGGAGGAGCTTGGTGATGTGAGAGGAAAATCACTCTTGCATCTACAGTGCCACTTTGGTCTGGATACACTATCATGGGCGCGTGAGGGAGCAAAAGTCACAGGCATTGACTTCTCTGAAGAGGCCATCAGATTGGCACGTGAGCTCGCTCAGAAATCAGGACTCGAGGCCAAGTTCATCCATGCAAATATTTACGACCTGCCAGATATCTTCGAGGAAACTTTCAACATTGTCTTTACGTCATATGGTGTCCTCTGTTGGTTAAATGATCTAAAGCGATGGGCAGAGATCGTCGCCCAGTTTCTTAGACCTGGCGGAATTTTTTACATCATCGAATTTCACCCGCTCATATGGGTCTTTGACACAGAGGCCGAGGATGGCTTCAGGTTGCAACACTCGTATTTCCACGGTGCTGAACCGTTGTCCTTTGAAGTCGATGGATCGTATACAGGGGAAAAAATCGAGCCAGTGACCGACTACGAGTGGGTGCATAGTATTGGCGAAACGGTCAATTCGATCATAGATGCAGGACTCAAGATTCAGTTTCTCCACGAGTTCCCAATGACCACATTCCAGAACTTCCCATTCCTAAAGCAACATGACGACGGTCTCTGGTACTATGACGACTCGGAGATACAACTGCCTCTGATGTTCTCGATCAAGGCCGTAAAAGAATAGATTTCGATCATCAAGAGGGACTGAGGGGTCACAAACGGTCACAAACGGCAACCGTCAAGAGGTATTATAAAAAAGCGAAGACAAAAGAGAGAGAAGAGCTGACAAGCGTCAGCTCACTTAGAACTGGGCCAATGCACCTCTGTTCCGGACCCATCGATCTGTGGCCTTGTACAAGAGCCCACCAACCAGCAGATAGATGGCATCAAGCAGCAAAAGCATCACTACTGATTGGACAAGCCCTGGTGCCGCAAGCCCAAAGACCAATGAGTTACGAAAAGCATCAGCACCCCAGCTGAGAGGGGATCCCATAGCGGCCATCTGGAGAACGGGCGGCAAGACTGCAAGGGGATAAGAGAGCGGAGCAATAAGAACCAACGAACTGCCTACGAACTCCACAAGCATCCAGCCTTGCTTCGCCACCAGTACAATGCTGGCCACTGCATAGACAATGCCTTGCATTCCGATCACAAGAAGCGCGACGATGGCAAGCGCAGGAAATATTCCCCAGGCATCTATTGTGATGCCGAAGATGAAGACCGACGCAACGAGTTGAAGGATCACCCCAAGTCCACCATGCTGAATGTTATGAAGACCATTTCCCCAGATAAAAGTCGTCCGACCAATCGGGGTGGTGAACAGGGTCTCAAGTGTTCCCACATTCTGCTCGCGCCTCAAGGTCATCCCTGTTCCCCAGATGATAGAAATTATCAGCCCCATCAAGGCGGTGCCGATGGCCACGTAAGTGATCCAATTGCTGATACCGGTCATGTTATTGAGCGATGAAGAGTCCACTCCACCGCTGACCGAGGTTCCTGCAAGAACCAGTGGAATCAGCCAGAGAAAGGGCATCAAGATGAACCAGAGAATACTGAGAGGGTATGACAGCTCAATCTTCCAAGTCTTGATCGACATTGCCCATGCCGCTCGAATCTCAGACCGCCATCCTCGACGCTTTATCACTCGTTCGTAAAGATTCTCATCCATCTTAGAAACCTCCCATGCTCCCACGCTCTTTTGTCCAGTGCTCAGCATATCTGAAGACTGCGAGACCGACCCCCCAGAAGAGGATCAGTAGACCCACAAGCCCAGCAATCCCGAGAAGGTAGGAGATAATGGTGAACTCGCCAGTGATTGCCAATTCACGTATGACCTCGATCGCAAGGGTCGCGGGCATCAGATACGCCAGTATCTGAGCATACTTTGGTAGTACTTGTACAGGATAGTTTACGGGAGTGACTGTGAAGATCATCGAGTCCACTAACTGTGTTAACACGCTTGGATCCTTGAAGACGATGATCAACCCGGCCAGCATGAAGCCGAACCCAAAGAGGGCGAACAACATGAGCAGGAGCACGATGATAACTGGAAGAATCATCGTCACCGAATAGGACACTCCAAACAATATCATCGAGAACCCTAGCAATACAAGGGCTGAGAAGGTTGTCTGGACGGAGTCAGAAAAGGCTCCACCAAGTAAGATACTGATCCGTGGAACTGGAGCAAGGAAGAGTGGTTCAAGCGTGCCACTGAACTGTTCCCATCGGAACGTGTTTCCAATCCCCCAGATCGAGTTGTCAACGTACTGGTAGACAAACCAGCCAATGACCGCAAATCGGATAAAGTCATCATACCCCGAGATCTCAGTGAAATGGGCACTTCCCCCGGGGCCACTGATTGCTGTCATCATCAACAGATATGGTGCAATCCAGAGGAGAGGAATAATCCCCCAGACGATGATGTTCGCTGGATACCTCAGAGCGATTCTAAGATTCTTGGTCGCAATCGTCTTTGAGATGGACCAGTCCAGAGAACGGACCTGAAAGTTCGGGGCGAATTCGGGCTGTACACCTTCTGAGTCAGCAACTTCAACAATCGTCATCAGTCCTCTATCCTCCGTCCTGTGAGTTGTAGGAACACATCATCGAGTGATGGCTCCTTGACCTCAAACTGCTCGACCTGAATTCCCTGTTCATGAACCAAATTCAACAATCGACGGGCAAGATCATACCCATCATGAGCTGTGACAACAAGTTCATGAACTCCATTACGTTCTCTGACCGTCGCGTTCATCACGTCATCAAATCTCTTGATAGCCTCAAGGTCAGGTTGACCGTGCACCTTGATGTGAAGACTGTCATAGTCACGAACCCGCTCCTTGAGCTCATGAGGAGTCCCTATACTCTTGATTTCGCCCTCGTTGATCAATGCAATCCGATCACATAGCATGTCAGCCTCATGCATATAGTGAGTCGTAAGCAGAATCGTCTTATCGCGAAGTTTGTCACGAACATACTGGCGGAGATCGGTTGCGAAGGTCGGATCAAGACCTTGAGTCGGTTCGTCCAAGAGGAGAACAGGTGGGTCGTGAATGAGAGAGCGTGCAAACACGATCTTCATACGCATCCCATGAGAGAGGTTCTCGGCCTTCTCATCGGCCTTCTCTAACAGGTTCATACGACCAAGCAGCTCATCGGCTCGCTCTTTTGCCTCACTCTGCGTTAGTCGGTATAACCGCCCGAAGAAGATCAGATTCTCACGCGCGGACAACTTCCAATAGATGCTTCGTTCATTTCCCTGACAGACACCGATCGCGGCCCGAACGTAGGTAGAGTCCTTCAGAACATCATACCCCATAATACTTGCCTCACCTGAAGTAGGTAGGACAAGAGTTGCTAGTATTTTGATGAGTGTCGTCTTACCTGCGCCGTTTGGCCCCAGGAGACCATAAAGACGGCCTTTAGGAATGTCCAGACTCACAGACTTGAGAGCCTCAACTCTCTTACGTTCAACAGGGACAACAATTGCTCTCCGTCTGGTGGAGATGAATACCTTTGATAAATTTTTAATTTCAATAGCACTTTCAGACAAGATTGACTCCCCTCCAAATCGTGGAAGAGATGATAAATATTCAGGGGCCCAATGCGCACTTCATGTGCGACTAAAATGATAGGATGCTCGTCCTATTATTGAAGAAGTAGGTCTCTTTTCATAAAGGCCACCGAACTGTCAATTATCTGTTGAGTTATAAATTTTCCCAAGCATTTGGTCCCCTGTGAAACGTAGGGGAACAAAAACTATCTTGGAATAGGAGAATCGGACCAAGTTCAATGGTAACCACAGTCACATATCTCGAACAGAATTAGGAACAGGCAACTTTCATTTTTTAATAGGCAATCATAAATGTAAGCCTTATCCTACAAAAATCGATGTGTATTTCTTGAAATCAAATACATTGTTTGTGCGTGCAGTTCTAATCTTGTTTTTAGTCATTACAATTGCCGCGAACGTCCAACCATCTCAGAGCCCAATGCCTCTGAATACTGTATCTATAGATAATACTATAGATTCCAATTAAAAGAAAGTAATCGCCCCAAGATATACTTCATCGTATACGTCACATAGTCCCACATCCGTTCACTTACGAGATCTATAGAAATGCGACCCTTATTTTTTCAGCGAATTGGGCTGGGGGCCTCATTACAATAAATATAGATGGTCTGAGTGTAGGGAGCTATAACTACACAATAGAGATCCACGACAAGGCAGGAAATACGAATCGTGATACCGTTATTGTCACAGTGGTTGCTCAAGGTTCTACTACCACAACTACTACCACAACAACAACGACACCTACAACGACCACTACGACATCGCCCAGTTCCTCCACGACCCCCTCAGACGATTTGGGAGGACTGATTACATTGGCGCTATTGCAAGCATCGAAGCGGTCGTGATCATCATTGTGATTGTCATGCTGCGCAAGCGTGCATGAAGGATCACATACCGCACTGTCTAGAGGTAGTCTTGAATATCAGGACTGCCACTAGACACGTTTTTTCTATACTATTTTTTTAACTGTTTCTATATTATTCCAATGTGTTAAATTGACAGTACTCTGGAACATCTAATGTCGAGGTCTGATATATGAAAAAGGTTCAATCGGCATTTTTGTATGACATTGATGTTTCACAGACACTTCGAGAAAAGATAAAAAATAAGACGTGTTAAGACGTACAGAAATGCGATTCTTGACCTTACACTAATGCTTTTATGTCACAAAATGAGAGTGTGTTCGCTATGAGTTTCTTCGTCTAAACGAAGAGAAGCAGGAGATGCCCAAGTAATGGCAAAATGGGAATGCCAAGTATGCGGTTGGGTCTACGACGAAACTGTTGGAGACCCCGACGGCGGTATTGCGCCTGGTACGAAGTTTGAAGATATTCCGGATGACTGGGTCTGCCCGATGTGTGGCGCCAGCAAGGAAGACTTTGAACTGATCGACTAGACGTAGACTGAGGGGAGAAACTCTATTGTGGGGGTGAATTCACTCCCCCTTTTTTTCTTATCCTATCAATGGGAGATCCACCACAAACAAAACAAGTACAGATCGTTCATTTTGACGGAGGAAACTCGCCATCTCACATGAGGGGAGTATTAATCTAGGAGATTGTGGACATAGTATTATGGAGATAAATCATCAATGATATCTCACAAGATCTATCAATTCTATTGTAAAAGAAATCTTGAGATTGTCGGAGGAATCACCGTCCTTGTTGCATTGATTCTCATGGGGATCATAGTTCCGACAATCACGGGACTCACTGGTCAGGCGATTCCTGATACTTCATGGGGCTACTCGGAACAGAATCTCCGAGACCAATTTGCACTATTGACGCAGGGCAATGGTGTGCTCTACTACATGCTTCTGAGCACAGACACGTTCTTTCCATTCCTCTACACGTTTTTGGTTGCTCTTGCAATGGTACCACTCCAATTGGGAATTTTCAAGACCGAGAGCCGATGGCACAACCTCGTATTGCTCCCTTTTGTTGCAGCGATACTTGACTACGCGGAGAACGTTCTCATATTCTCCCAATTCATATCATACCCGAATCTCAATGCGGGGATCATAGCAATTGCCAGTGTCGTTACGCAACTCAAATGGATCACTATCGCGGGACTGCTCTTGCTCTTGCTCTTTGAGGGAGTCGCATTCCTCTTCATCGGAATCAAAGAGGAGTCCTTAGACACCAGTGCATAGCGGCCCTGTGTGAAAAGGCTGTAATATTAGTGGTTATGAAAAGTATAGACACCATATAGGTTCGGATCCAAGACTCGTCATGACCTATGCGGCCTTGTTCGATCTATGCCTGTGGACACTCCACACAGATTACTTGCCACGGCAATGCTCAAATACCATATTATTATTAAATGGATTAGAGATAGAACAAGAGAATTAATAACTAAAAAGGCCATCTTTTAGCAAATTCATAGTGAGGTTTCGGCAAGTTCAAACTTCCACACATGGATTCTAATCTCTATTTGCCAATCTTCTCACGTATGTTATCTACGAACTCCAACAACTGTTGCTTCTCTTCACGGGTTAATTGCTTTGCATCTATGAGATCCTGAATGTATTGCAATGTCTGTTTCAAGCCAGCCTCTCTCAACAAGATGTCAAGACCCACCTCGTCAATGACTGCCTTCACTCCCACCTCGTCAATGACTGCCTTCACTCCCACCTCGTCAATGACTGCCTTCACTCCCACCTCGTCAATGACTGCCTTCACTCCCACCTCGTCAATGACTG